>NZ_RZTI01000021.1:0-67922 GCF_003997275.1 Mesorhizobium sp. M6A.T.Ce.TU.002.03.1.1 | reverse complement strand
GCCTCCACGCTCGCCCCCGGGCAGCGCTTGACCCTTTCCGTGCCCGGTTCGGCCGGCCAGCCGTCGATCGATTTCGAGATTCTGCGCGATGGTGATGCGCTCGTTGTCAGCGACGCCATTCCCGCTGCGGTGGTCGATCTCGTGGACGTGACGCCGACCCGGGGAGCGTTGGGGAAATGAGTGTTGCCTTAGAGCTCGAGGGCGCGCGGGTTCGTCGAGTATGCTTCCGTAGATCTCGGACCATCCGTGCACAGGGAGGATATGATGCAGATCAGCTTCGGATCGTACAATGGAAATATCACGCGCAGGACACTGCTCGCGATTGCCACCACAGTCGAGACACCGGCCGCGGCGCAGCTGGCAGATCGGACCACCATCCCACCAGAAGGTTCCGCTCGTTTTCAGGGACTCGACGCGGCGTGAAATCCAGCTGGATGATACCAGCTGGCCCTCAGTGACGGTTCGCCGTTGGGAGATTGGTGATATCGTCGCGGTCTCGGATTGCTCAGCAATCGCCAAGCGAAACGTGGTTCTTACAAGAAGCGCGGGCAGCAAAAGAACGGAACGGCATATGAGGGAGAAGATGCCTAGGCTGGTTCGGAAGATGGCACTTACGCCGGAGATTGTTGCGCGCGTTCATCGGGTGTTAGAGGACCCCGGCTCGGCACCTGGTCTCGTTTACTACACCGAGGAGGACTACGATGCGGCAGTGCATGAGACGCTCGCCTCGCATCCCCGAGGCGAAGACCTTTGGTTGTTCGCCTATGGCTCGCTGATTTGGAAGCCGGAAGTTGAGCACACTGAGGAGCGCATTGGCACGGCGCACGGCTGGCATCGTTCGTTCTGCCTAAAGATGACCCGGTGGCGGGGCACGAGGGAGCAGCCTGGCCTGATGATGGCCCTCGATCGAGGCGGCCAGTGCCGGGGGATGCTCTATAGGCTCGCCGGCAACACAGTGGAATGGCAGCTCGGCAAGCTTGTCCGCCGAGAGATGAAGGCGAAACCACCCAGCAACCCGCCCCGTTGGCTTACCGTCAAGACGCATCAGGGGCCTGTCCGCGCCCTTGCCTTCGTGATGAACCGAGAGTCGGGCGCATACACCGGTAAGCTCCCACCTGATGAGGTGGCGGACATTGTGGCCAAGGCATGCGGCCATTTGGGCTCGTGCGCCGAGTATCTCTATAACACCATCTCGCATCTGGAAGAGCGCGGCATCCGCGACAGCAATCTATGGCGGCTACAGCGTCTGGTCGCCGAACGCATTTTGGGTTCCATCGTAACACCAATTTCAAGCTGACCATTGCCGATCTTCGCGAACAGCGCACCTATAGGCTGAAAATCCCCGGCACGCTCAGCGTCGAGATGACCGCCACCTGCGAGGAGCCGACGCTGTGCAACCTCACCCAGCATTCCTATTTCAACCTGGATGACGGCGGCGCCGGCGACATTCTCGACCACCGGCTGATGCTGAACGCCGGCGCCTATCTTCCGGTCGATGGCGACCTGATCCCGACCGGCGTCGTCAAGCCGGTCGACGACACGCCGTTCGATTTCCGCCAGGCGCGGCCGCTGCGCATGGAGAGCGAGGGCAAGCAGCTTGCCTACGACCAGAATTTCTGCCTTGCCGCGACGCGCGGGCCGCTCAGGCAGGCGTCATGGGCGCAGGGCGCGAATTCCGGCGTCGAGATGGAGCTCTGGACCACGGAGCCGGGCGTCCAGCTCTATACCGGCCAGTATCTGGCGCCACCTTCGCCGGGACTCGAAGGACGTCATTACAAGGCTTTTTCGGGCTTCTGCCTGGAGCCGCAGGTCTGGCCAGACGCGCCGAACCGGCCGTACTTCCCACAGGCCACGCTATGGCCGGGCCAGATCTACCACCATGTGACGGAATACCGGTTCCGGCTGCCTGCCTGACCCGGAAGCCGGTACCGGATTTTACGGTGCTACCTTCGGCTCGGAAAGGGATCATGTCCGCCGTCTAGGCAGACGGCCTGGCCGAGACAGCAGGTCCGCTCCAAGGAGCAGACGCTCCCAACGGGCCTGCCGCCAATCAACGGTGTGGTACCTGCTTCGTCAAATGGCTTGGCCGCCGGACACTTCGATCCGCTGGGCATTCACCCAGCGATTGTCCTCGGATAACAAGCTGGCGATCATTGGCCCGATGTCGTCCGGCATGCCGACGCGGCCGAGTGCAATCATATCTGCGAACACCTTGTTGAGGTCGGGCATGTCGCGGACAGCGCCGCCAAGGAAATCAGTTTCGATCGCGCCCGGCGCCACCGTGTTGACGGCGATGCCGCGGGCGCCCAACTCCTTCGCCATGTAAACGCTGAGCACCTCGACCGCGCCCTTCACTGCCGAGTAGGCGGCGAAGCCCGGATAGGACATCCTGGTGAGGCCCGAGGAGAGGTTCACGATACGGCCGCCGTCCGCGATCAGCGGCAGCAGCTTTTGGGTGAGGAAGAACACCCCCTTGAAGTGGACATTGACCAGCCGGTCGAACTGCGCCTCCGTCGTCTCTGCGATCATTGCCATGTCGCCATGGCCGGCATTGTTCACCAGATGATCGAACGTGTCGCGCTGCCAGGTCTCGCGCAATGCCGCCTGCAGGCGCTCAGTGAAAGAAGCGAAGGTGGCAACGTCACCGGTGTCGAGTTGCAGGGCGACTACCCTGCGACCCGTTGCCTGAATCTCCGCGACAACGGCCCGAGCGTCTTCACTCCGGCTATGGTAGGTGAGGACAACGTCACCGCCGCGGCGTGCGATGCTGAGTGCGGTGTTGCGCCCGAGCCCGCGGCTGGCGCCAGTAATGAGCGTGATCTTGGTCATGGCCTGCTCCTTTGTTTGCACCACTGCTGTGGCCACGCCGATATCGGCCCAATGGGCAGGCTTTTGTTGCCGGATGCTCGACCGTTTTTGCCTAATCCTCCAAAATGCTTTGCGTGTCGGGCAGCAAAGGAATAGTTTTGGTCCATGACCGCACTCCTCAATGCCGTCCGCCGCCATGCAGACACCAATGCCGGCCCAGACGGCATTGCGCATACCCCGATACCGGGTCTCAACACGGTGCGGGCGACGGCGCCTAGCGGCCTGGTCTACGACATCTCCCGACCGCTCGCCTGTCTGGTGGTCCAGGGGAGCAAGCACGTCACGATGGGTACTCAGGGCTTCGCCTTCTCCGCCGGAGATTCGCTGCTGATCACGGCGGACGTGCCGACGGTGAGCCAGATCACCCGCGCCAGCGCCGCTGCTCCCTACTACTCGCTTGTTCTGGAACTCGATCCGGCGGTCATCGCGGAGCTGAGTGAGCAAATAGACGCCCAGCATGTGGCCGACCACGCGCCCGTGCGGGTTGACCCGACTGACGCCGAGGTTGCCGACGCGGCCCTGCGTTTGATGCGGCTGCTCGATCGCCCGGCATCGGTCCCGGTGCTACAGGCCCAGCTTGTGCGCGAGATGCACTATTGGCTGCTGGCCGGGCGGCACGGGTCGGCGATCCGTCGTCTGGGGTGGCCAGACGGCCAAATGCGGCGAGTGGCGCGCGCGGTCGCAGTGCTTCGGGCAGAGTTCGCGCGGCCCTTGCCAGTCGAGCGCCTGGCGGCTGTGGCCGGAATGAGTATGTCGTCATTCCACCAGCACTTTCGCGCAGTAACCTCGCTCTCTCCCTTGCAATTCCAGAAACAGTTGCGCCTGATTGAGGCGAGGCGGCTGATGCTGTCGGAGGGAAAGACTGCGAGCAGCGCAGCGTTCGCGGTCGGCTATGAAAGCGTGTCGCAGTTCACCCGGGAATATGGTCGTCTGTTCGGCCGGACGCCTGTTCGGGATTCGAAAGAAGCGAGAGGCAGAAACTTGGCCGCCGCTTGAGGTGCCTTCGGCAGCTTCGCTCGCTACGCGCCGAGCTTGCCGAAGCGAGCGCTGCGCCTGCTCGTCCGCGCCGACAGTTGGCGCGCTGATCTTACCTCATCGACATCAAGTTCGTGGTCTGAGCGGCCTTAACGACGTCGAGCACAGGTTCATGGGCCTCCGGATGACCGATGTCCTTCAGCTGATCGGGCGTCAAATCCGCTAGGGCCCTGCGTCTTGCGACGTTCTCTCGCCACGTCCTGAAGGCAACGATGATTATTGCTACGCTTTTCAGCCTTGACCCAAACAAGCGGCGGCTGGGTGCGCCGCGGCCGGAGCGAGTTTTCGTGTGAGCCATTTTTAGTCTCCCATTTTGAGTTTGCGGGTTGGGAGCGTGCCACGTGGTTTCGGGCTGTTCGGCTGTGCGTGAACAAAAGGGAAAAAGTTCCTTCGCGCTCCGCGGCTCTCGTGTCGAGAACGTCGTTGTCTCGGAGAATCTCGCTACGGAATGATTTCAGCGGAACGGAATTTGGTTACGTCTGTAACAGCGGGAGCGCCGTTGTCGATCGCCGGCGGCGCCCCGGAAAGCGGCCGTGCTGGGCCGTCGCGATGTCTTGAAGCGTGGGCGCAGGAGCACCCGCTTCTGCGCAGGCCGCGGCTGGGATCAGCGGCTCCATTGGAAAAGCGCCACACTTGTTACTCCCGCTGTCCGCTCTCCGGTGCCAAACTACCTCATGCCGAACCATGAGCGAAGAGCAGCGAATGAAACCGCGCTTCGGCCAACGAGGCGCGGGGTTTCGCCCAAATCAGGAGGTATCAAAGCCATGACTGCATCAGCCGGAAATGGACGGAAAAGCGGACAGCCTGCCATGCACACACCACCGGTCGTGTCGCCGCAGGCGTGGGAGGCGGCCCGCGAGAAGCTGCTCGTCAAGGAAAAGGCCCAGACCCGCGCCCGTGACGCACTGGCCGCCGAGCGCCGGCGGATGCCGTGGATGGCGGTGGAGAAGACGTATGCGTTCGAGGGGCCTGACGGAAAGGTGAGCCTGCTCGACCTGTTCAACGGTCGGCGTCAGCTGATCGTCTACCGCGCCTTCTTCGAGCCGGGAGTGTTCGGCTGGCCCGACCATGCCTGCCGCGGCTGCTCCCTGGTGGCCGACCAGGTCGCCCATGTCGCCCACCTGAACGCCCGTGACACCACCCTCGTCTTCGTCTCGCGTGCGCCGCAGGCGGACATCGCGCGGCTGAAGGCGCGGATGGACTGGGAGATGCCGTGGTTCACCATCACCGACAGCTTCGACGCCGATTTCGGCGTGGACGAGTGGCATGGTCACAACGTGTTCATCCGCGACGGCGACCGCGTGTTCCGCACCTACTTTATCAACAACCGCGGCGACGAACAGATGGGGGGCACCTGGAACTACCTCGACATCACGCCGCTGGGCCGGCAGGAGGTCTGGGAGGACTCGCCCGAAGGCTATCCTCAGACCCCGGCCTACAACTGGTGGAACTGGCACGACAGCTACGGCTCCGACGCAGCGGCCGACAAGAAATGGGTCGAGGTATCGGACGCCGGAGAGGCGGCGTTCCGGGAGGCCAGCACGAAGGCGTGAGCCAAGCCTGTTCGGTGAATCGGGCGGACGGCGACGGCCGGTCTGAGGGCCACCGATCCGCCGCCCGCTCCTGAGTGAGTTCGATTGTGAGTTAAATAGTGCCCGGTCTGCAGCGCGCTTCTGCGGCGGCGACGGCTTGCAGCTACTCAGATCGCTCTGCCGCTATTCATGCGGACTTAACGACCAGAAAAGGGCGTTTGTGGGTGGCCGGTCTCGCTCGAAAGCTCGCGGCGGGAGCAGGGCGGCCGACATGAAAGCCTTGGATTTCATCTATGTCGAATTCGCGTATGAAGGCCATCTGCTTGTCGGTTTCCACCCCTTCGACCAGGATTTTATGGCCGCGATTTCGGACCAGGGCAATAATGTCTTGCAGCATTGCCTTGCCTCTGGGGGAGCCGCAATCATGAAGAAACGAGCGGTCAATCTTCACGGTATCGAAATCGATTAGACGAAGCCATGAGAGGCCCGCGAAGCCGGTCCCGAAGTCATCAAGCCATATCCTGATCCCTAGCAGCTTTAGGTCGCTGATGCAGCGAAGAATGTCGGAGTGCATCTCCATCTCGAGCCCTTCGGTGATTTCGAAGGCCAGCCTGCTGCCGGCTACGCCGGTCTCGCTCAAAATGGCCGCAACAGAGGTTGCGAAGCCGGGCGTCTTGAGCTGAATTGGAGAGACGTTGACGCTGACGACACGGACGTGATCGTCCGCCAGAAGCTCAGTGCACACAGTCCTAATTGCCCAGCGCCCGAGCGCCAGGACAGCGCCAGTTCGTTCCGCGACGGGAATGAAGAGGCTCGGCGGAACCGACGTGCCATCCAGCATTTTGAGGCGCATCAGAGCCTCGACGGCTTCAACTCGGCCCGACGCGACATTTTGGATAGGCTGATAGACGAGTGAAACGAGATCCTGGCCGATCGCGATCTTCAGCAAAGCCGCAATATTCTCGCTCTCATCGCTGCTCTGGGGATCGTTTGGATCGAACAGCCACGTACAATTTCGACCGCCTGCTTTTGCCAGATAGAGCGCGCGGTCGGCCTCGTGGATGATTTTTTCCAGCTTGGCGCCGGTCTGGACCCTGGTGAAGGCAGCGCCAACGCTCACCGTTACAACCGAGGTACCGTCTCTCCGGTGCTCGTGGGGAAGCGCGAGGTCCTCCACCGTGCTTCGAATGGCTTCCACAATATCTGCGACCTGTTCTCTTTTCTCCATGCGCGCCAGGACAATGAATTCTTCCCCGCCGTAGCGGCCGATTGAGCCATTGTGCTGCTTAATCATATCGGCAAGGGCATTGGCGACAAGAATCAGGCAGCGGTCACCTTCTTGATGCCCGTAAAAGTCATTGAACCTTTTGAAGAAGTCCACGTCGATGAGGATCGCCACAAAACTGCTGCCAGACCTCTGCCAGTCGCTCCAGTAGTCCCGCAGCTTCTCGTCAATCGCCCGCCGATTCTCCAGACCTGTAAGCGGATCGGTTCTCGACAGGTTCAACAGCGCCTGTCCGCGCTCGGTGGCTTCCTTGTGCTGGATTTTGGCTTCGAGGGCATTCAGGAAGACGTTGTAGCGCTCCTCGTTCAGCTTCCAGTTTACGTAAGATGTAAATGTGAAGCATGAGATATAGAAGGTTCCAAATACCATTTTGTAAGTTAATGTGGATGGCACAAAATAGTTTACGATATACAAAATTACCAATATTATAGCAGAAGTTACAATAGACACGTTGAATTTAAATGTGAAAAATAGATTAGCGCTCATCATGAAGATGGTGCCGAAAACCATATAATAAGAGACGCTTTCCTTGTCCGCACCCATAACCGCTGGGCACAACCAGCCAACATAGCCAAAAATGATGGCTCCGGCGCAAGTCACGTCAATCCATTCCGTTCCGACTCCCTGGCGAAGTTGTGCTTCCAAGATCAGGAGCGCAGTCACTCCGACCACGAAGCGTGCCGTGATCGTATAGATTGCCACATCCGGAATCAGCAGCAGATCGGTTGCTGAAAACAGCAGATAGATGGCAACGGCGATCCAAAGCCCCGGCCTGGAATCCATTCTTCGCGTCGCTTGCGATTCCTTTCGGTAGAGCTTGCGGAGTTCGTCGGACCGCGGCTCGTAGCGCGGTTCGAACGGTTCCGCATCGGCTATATCGGCCAATGCGGATGACGCGGAGTCGCTCGTCACCACAAACCCCATTTGAACCGGGCTTTGTATTCCGAACTCATTTTTAGCTTCTGCCCCCACGCCGGCCGACTCCTCAGGCGACAGCGATTGCGGCGCCTCGCAAGCAATATGCAGTCGCGCAAATAGGTTTTCGTTAACTCGTATCGGGAATCCGACCGGCAAGGCGTCCAAAGACCTAGGATGGTTGGCGGGAAATTAACGACACCGCTAAAATGCCGGTGATGCGCCTTGGCAAAGATAAAATTTTACGCAATATCTAGATAATATCTAACTAATTGTAATTATGGAGTCTGCGGTGGCAACCATCCTTGATGGCAAAAGTCTGATTACTGCCGAGATGATCGCCGCCAGTCTCCCTCGAAGAAAGCTCGAGCCTCATAGCGAAGCGTTCGAAACCGCCCGCGTAGAGCTTGCGCTCATTCTCCACGCGACACACCAGCAAGTCGAGCAACGAAAGGACCCGGCGGAGATCATCCGTCGGCTGATGTCGTACCTCGACGCAACCCGTTCCAAGGTTCATCCGGACGTTTGGCAAGCATTGATACCGGTGGTGCAGAACCACCCGATCTTGGAGTACTTTCTCGAGGATCCGCTCACGCGGTGGTCCCATGACAAGCCAAGAGGTTATTCTGGCGACGCGCAGTTGCTCGACTATATCTATTGTGATCCGCACGTGGCCGAGAGCGTGGCAAGCGCCTCGGAGATCGGCAAGGCACTCTATAGCCACACCAAGGATGTACCGTCGTGCATCGCAGCACGGGAGCGACGCGATCTTTTAACCCGGTATGTCGATGAGATTGCGGCCAAGAATGGACCGCAAGCCGAGGTCCTGGCGATTGCGGCCGGCCATTTACGGGAGGCCAATCGCTCGGCCGCCTTACAAGAGGGCCGTCTCAAGCGCTGGGTTGCGCTCGATCAGGATCCTCAGAGCGTTGGATTGATCACGCGCGACTTCCAGGGCACCGCGGTCGAGGCCATCGACGGCTCGGTACGAACCGTGCTCACGAGGGGCCACAAGCTTGGCAAGTTCGACTTCATCTACGCCTCTGGCCTCTACGACTACCTTGCGCACAACGTCGCCGTGAAGCTCACGAAGACCTGCCTGCAGATGTTGAAGCCGAACGGGACATTCCTGTTCGCGAACTACGCAGAGGGCAACCCCGACGCCGGCTACCGGGAGACGTTCATGAACTGGCTGCTGCTGCTGCGGTCGGAGGCCGATATGTGGGACATCATCAATGCCAGCGTCGACCGCAACACCGTCGAGGCGCAGGTGTTCTTTGGCGAGAACCGCAACGTCCTATATGGCGTCATCGAAAAGCGCGGATAGCGACCGCCTTGGGCTGCAAGGTTGCCGCCCATTGGCGGCAGCCGGTCTGATTGCGTTTTGATGCTAATCTTCGAACGCTGCCCTTAACGTCTCGAACGGCGCCAGCGCGCCGCGCACCTGGACGACAGCTGCGGCGACGCGATGCGCGCGCAGCACGGCCTCGGTCGGGGCATGACCGGCAAGCCGGGCGGCGAGATAGGCGCCATTGAAGGAATCGCCGGCGCCGGTCGTGTCGACGGGGGCGGTGACATGCACGGCCGGAACGGGCCGTAGCGTTCCGCTTGCGGCGATCAGCGCCGGCTCCTCGCCATTCTTGACGACGACTTCGCCGACCAGCTTTCCCAACCGTTCGGCGGTTGCTTGCGGCGCGGCGTCGCCAAACAGCATCTGCTCGTCGGGAAAGGTCGGCAGCGCGATGTCGGTGACTGCGAGTGCGTCGAGGATCGCTGCCTGCGCTTCCTCGCGCCGGTGCCACAACCGCGGCCGGTAGTTGGGATCGAAGGCGACAAGCGAGCCGGCGGCGCGCGCCTTGGCCACCGCCGCCAGCAGGGTCTTGCGCGCGCCGTCGTTCAGAATTGCCAAAGTGATTCCGGAGAAGTAAACAAGCGCCTGATTTTCAAGGCTTTTCGCCAAGGCAACCGCGTCGGAGGCAAGCTGCCGTGCGGCCGCATCACCGCGCCAATAGGTGAAGGAGCGTTCGGCGCCGGTCAGCGTGATCGCATAGAGGCCGGGCCGGGCGCCTGCGATGATCGGGCTGGCGCCGATGCCGATGCCGTTTTGCGCGAAGAAACCGATCTGATCGCGCGAGAACGGGTCGTCGCCGAAGGCCGACACATAGGTTGCCGGCCGGTCGCCGCTCAGCGCATGCAGCGCCCACAGTGTGTTGAACGTGTCGCCGGCAAAGCCCATGCGCCAGTTCGGCCCGGCCTGGCCTGAAAGTTCGAGCATGCATTCACCGATCGAGGCGACGCCGTTTCCTGTCATGTATCTCTCTCCGCGTGATTCCGGTGCTGTAGCTTTTTGCGGCCGGCAGCGCCATGCTTGGCGTCAGCGGATTTTGCGCCAGATGTGTTTTCTCAACTGAGCGGCGGGACGCAATCTGCCCGGCGAGACGTTATCTCCGGAAGAGGAAACGGTTTGGCATCGTTATGGCGTTATGTTTTGGCAGGTCTTGGTCTGGCCGCCTTGCTGGCTGGCATTCTTGCCGCCGTCTATCTGACGGCGCCGCAAGCGCCTCGGCTTGCCAGCTCCGAGATTGCGCGCTCGAAAAAGACAGCGCACGGGCTGTTTGTGGCCAGTTTCGAACCGGAGCGGGGCGCTATCCGGCAAGGCGAGCTGCAATCCTGGCTGCTGACCCTCAAGACAGGTGCGGGAACCCCGGTGGAAGGGGCAGCGATCACGATTTCCGGGGGCATGCCGCAGCACAGGCACGGCCTACCGACCAGCCCGCAGGCGACCGACTATCTGGGCGACGGGTGCTATCGTATCGACGGGGTGAAATTCACGATGAGCGGATTGTGGCAATTGCATTTCGCCATTTCCGCGGCGGCCGGATCCGACACGGTCGTCTTTAATGTGCTGCTGTGAGCGCTAGAGCAAGATGAGCCGATTCTCGCGTCTTCTCGCGCTGCTGGCGATGGCCGTGCTTGCCGGCTGCGGCAAGCCGGAGTTTTCCGATGCCGAAAAGAAGACCATCGCCTCACTGGCACTGTCGGCGCTGCCGCCGCTGAAAACCGACACCACCAACCGCTTCGCCGATGTGCCGGCCGCCGCCGCGCTTGGCTCGACGCTGTTCTTCGATGTCGGGATGAGCGGCGATGGCAAGGTTTCCTGCTCGACCTGCCACAAGATCGACCGGCAGTTCCAGGACGACCTGCCGCAAGCGGTCGGCGTCGGCCGCACCAACCGGCGCACCATGCCGCTGGCCGGCGTCGCGCATGATCCATGGTTCTTCTGGGATGGGCGGCGCGACAGTCTTTGGGCACAGGCGCTGACGCCGCTGGAAAATCCGCTGGAGCAGGCCGGCAATCGCGCCGCCTACGCGCACTATATCAAGGCGCGATTCGGCGAGCGCTATGAGCGCATCTTCGGGCCGCTGCCCGACCTTTCGACCGTGCTGGCCAATGCCAGTCCGCTCGGCAGCGATGCCGAGAAAGCGGCGTGGAACGCCATGTCCGCTGCGCAGGCCGAGGCCGTCAACCGCGTCTTCGCCAATATCGGCAAGGCGATCGCCGCCTTCGAGCGATCGATCGCGCCGCCGCAGACGCGCTTCGACCGGTTCGCCGCCGCCTTGGCTACCGGTATACAGCCGCAAGGCGACGATGCCTTTTCGCCTGAGGAAATCCTCGGGCTGAAACTGTTCATCGGCAAAGCCAGTTGCGTGACATGCCACACCGGGCCGCGCTTCACCGACAGCAGTTTTCACAACACCGGCGTGCCGCCGGTTGCGAATTTGCCGCCGGATCGCGGCCGCATAGATGCGGTACGCCAAGTCGAGGCCGATCCGTTCAACTGTTTCGGCGCCTTTCGCGATGGCGACGCCAGCGCCTGCGGCGAGCTGCGCTTCATGGTCAAGGCCGGACCGGAACTGGTCCGCGCCTACAAGACGCCGTCGCTGCGCGGCGCCGCCACCCGCCCGCCCTATATGCATGCCGGGCAGTTTTCCTCGCTCGACGAAGTGGTGGCGCATTATTCCAAGGCGCCGGCCAGTGTCGAGGGTGTATCCGAAGTCCACCCGCTGCAGCTTTCGGACCGCGAGCGCGCGGCGCTGGTGGCATTCCTGAAGACGCTGGCTCAGTGAACGGCTCAGAAAGGCTACTCGGTAGCGATCCTTCGCGCCCCCTCTGTCCTGCCGGACATCTCCCCCACGAGGGGGGAGATTGGCTGTCACCGCCGCTTTCGGGGGGCGCTGTCCCGCCGACGTTACCGCAACAGCGCGCCTACCGATCCTTCACCGTCTCCATTGCCACGAAGGTCGAGGTCTGGGCGACGTGGGGCAGGGCCGAGATGCGCTCGCCGAGCACGCGACGATAGGCGGCGATGTCGGTAGTGCGGACCTTCAGCAGATAGTCGAAGCTCGACGCCATCATATGGCATTGCTCGATCTCCGGCACCGCCTGCACGGCGCGGTTGAAGGCGTCGAGCGCGGCTGAGCGGGTGTCCGACAGTTTCACCTGGACGAAAGCGACATGGCCTTCGCCCATGCGCTCGCGGTCGATGATCGCCTGGTAGCCCCTGATAAAGCCGTCCTTTTCCAGCCGCTTGACCCGCGCCTGCACCGGCGTCTTCGACAGCCCGACTTTTGCCGCGAGTTCCGACATGGAAAGCCGGCCATTGTTGCCTAGCGCCGACAGGATGTTCCTGTCGATGCGGTCCAATTGGTCTTCTGTCATTGAAATTCTGGTCAAATTGTCGAGGATCTGCCGTTATGATAGATCAATTGGCCTGCACTGTCGATTTCTTTGGACCGACTGCGATCAGGCTTTGTGCTAGCTTTGCGCCATTCGGTCCGGTGACCGCCGGACTGCTCCCTGATGCTCGCTTTACAGGACCGTCATGCCAGCGCTCGATGCCATCCGCCAGCAGATCCGTGCCAATTATTTGCCTGACGAAGACGAGGGCGTGAAGCGGCTGGCCGAGGCGACGGGGCTTTCGGGGAAAGACCGAAAGGCGATCTCGGCCCGCGCCGCCGATCTGGTGCGGGCGGTGCGCGGCTCGTCCGATCCACGGCTGATGGAGGTCTTCCTGTCCGCCTATGGCCTCTCCACCAAGGAGGGCGTAGCGCTGATGTGCCTGGCCGAAGCGCTGCTGCGGGTGCCCGACACCGAGACGATGGACGACCTCATCGCCGACAAGATCGCGCCGCATGACTGGTCGGCGCATTCAGGCGGCTCGAGCTCGATCTTCATCAATGCGTCGACCTGGGCGCTGATGCTGACAGGCCGGGTGCTCGACGAAGGCGAGGGCGGCATCGAAGGCACGCTGCGCGCCATGGTGCGCCGGCTGGGCGAACCGGTCATCCGCAAGGCAGTCGCCGCCGCCATGCGTGAAATGGGCGAGCAGTTCGTGCTTGGACGCACGATTGCCGAGGCCGTCAGGCGCGGCCGGCCGATGACCCAGAAGGGCTATCTCTATTCTTTCGATATGCTGGGCGAGGCGGCTCGAACAGAGGCCGATGCCTTGCGTTATCTCAAGGCCTATGCCGACGCCATCTCCTCGCTCGATGCCGGCGCCAATGGTCCCGACATCCGCCAGAACCACGGCATCTCGGTCAAGCTCTCGGCGCTGCACCCGCGCTATGAAGTGACGCAGAAGGAAAAGATGCTGCCTGTGATGGCCGCGCGGCTTTTGTCGCTGGCGCTGGCGGCGCGTCATTCGCGCATGGGCCTCAACGTCGACGCCGAGGAGGCCGATCGCCTCGACCTGTCGCTCGACGTCATCGAACGGGTGCTGGCCGAGCCGGAGCTTGCCGGCTGGAACGGTTTTGGCGTCGTCGTCCAGGCCTATGGTCCGCGCGCAGCCTTCACCATCGACTGGCTCTATGCGCTGGCGAAGAAATACGATCGCACCATCATGGTGCGGCTGGTCAAGGGCGCCTATTGGGATACCGAGATCAAGCGAGCGCAGACGCTCGGGCTCGACGGCTATCCGGTCTTCACCCGCAAGGCCAACACAGATGTGTCCTACCTGGCCTGCGCGAAAAAGCTGCTGTCGATGACCGACCGCATCTATCCGCAATTCGCCACTCACAACGCCCACACCGTCGCCGCCATCCTGTCGATGGCCGGGGATCGTGACTCCTTCGAGTTCCAGCGCCTGCACGGCATGGGCGAAGCGCTGCACGAGACGGTGCGGCGGGCTGAAGGCACGCGCTGCCGCATCTATGCGCCGGTCGGCGCGCATTCCGACCTGCTTGCCTACCTAGTCCGCCGGCTGCTGGAGAACGGCGCTAACTCCTCCTTCGTCCACCAGCTCACCGACGAGGAGGTCGAGCCGGAGGATATTGCCCGCGACCCGCTCGAAACCGTCGAGAAACAGGGTCCCGCCGCCAATCCGGCGATCGCGCGACCATCGGCGATCTTTGGTGCCAGCCGACGCAATTCGAAGGGATTCGACATCACTGATCCGGTGACCCTGGCCGCGATCGACCAGGCGAAGAGCGAGTTTTCCGGCCCGGACCGCTGGCACGCCAAGCCGATCACGCGGGCCGCCGGCTACGGCAAGCAGCGTCCGGTGGTCAATCCGGCAAAACCCGACGAGGTGGTCGGCACAGTCAGCGAGGCCAGCGCCAAGCAGGTCGCGACCGCCGTGCGCATCGCGGTGGAGGCGCAGCCGGCATGGGCAAGGCGTGCCGTTGCCGAGCGTGCCGCCATCCTCAACCGCGCCGCCGATCTCTATGAAGCCAACGCCGTCGAATTCTTCGCGCTCGCTATCCGCGAAGCGGGCAAATCGCTGGCCGACGGCGTCGCCGAAGTGCGCGAAGCGGTCGATTTCCTGCGCTATTACGCCGCCGAAGCGGCCAATGCCGAACCGGGCACGGAAGCGCGCGGGGTGATCGCCTGCATCTCGCCGTGGAATTTTCCGCTCGCCATCTTCACCGGCCAGATCGCGGCAGCACTCGTCACCGGCAATTCGGTGATCGCCAAGCCGGCCGAGCAGACGCCGCTGATTGCCTTCCGCGCCGTCGAATTGCTGCGCGAAGCCGGTGTGCCGGAGGATGTCATCCAGCTTTTGCCCGGCGATGGTCCCTCGGTCGGTGGCCCGCTGACCGCCGATCCGCGCATTGCCGGCGTCTGCTTCACCGGCTCGACCGAGGTCGCCAAGCTGATCGAAAAGCAGTTGGCCGAGACCGCGCCGCCCGACGCCATGCTGATAGCCGAGACCGGCGGGCTGAACGCGATGATCGTCGATTCCACCGCGCTGCCCGAACAAGCGGTGCGCGACATCCTTGCCTCGGCCTTCCAGAGTGCCGGCCAGCGCTGCTCGGCGCTGCGCGTGCTCTATGTGCAGAAGGACGTCGAGAAGAAGATGCTGGAGATGCTGAAGGGAGCGATGGAAGCGCTCAGTCTCGGCGATCCCTGGCAGATTTCAACCGATGTCGGCCCGGTCATCGACGATGAGGCACAAAAATCAATCCGCGACTATTGCACCAAAATGGGTCTGCAGGGCCGGCTGATCGCCAAGCTCGAAGCGCCGAAGAACGGCCGCTTCGTCGCGCCGCATGTCTTTCGGGTCAAGGGCATCGAGGAGATGGAGCGCGAGGTGTTCGGACCGGTGCTGCATGTCGCCAGCTTCGACGCCGACGACATCGATGCGGTGATCGCCGCGATCAACCGCAAGGGTTATGGCCTGACCTTCGGCCTGCATACCCGCATCGAAGGCCGCGCCCAGCATTTCGTCGACGGCATCCATGCCGGCAATATCTATGTCAACCGCAACCAGATCGGCGCCGTGGTCGGCTCGCAGCCGTTCGGCGGGGAAGGGCTTTCCGGCACCGGCCCGAAGGCCGGCGGGCCGCATTATCTCAGGCGCTTCCGCAAGGGACCGCAGGCGGGCACGCCTGTTCTTGACGGCTGCAAGGTGACGGCGACAGAGCTTGCCGACAATCTGCCAGACCCAGCGCTTGGCGGCTGGTCGACGCGGGCGGACCGCGTTGCCGTGCTGAGGAAGCATCTGCGCGGCAAGGGTGCTGCGGCCATCGGCGCCGCCGCCAGCATCGACTTCGGCCAGGTCGATCTGCCCGGACCGACCGGCGAGGCCAACACGCTGTCGCTGTCGCCGCGTGGCCGTGTGCTCTGCCTGGGACCGGACGCCGACACGCTGCTTGCCCAGGCGATCCAGGCGCTGGCGGCCGGCAATGCCGTGCTCGCCGTCGCACCGGGTGCGCCGGCGGCACTCTCGGCATTGACCGGCAAGGGTCTGCCGCTTGCGGCCATCGACGGCCGTCCGGACCCGGTCGAGGCACGCTCGCTGCGGGTCGACGTCGTCGCCTTTTCGGGCACGCCCGAGGCCACGCGTATCGTGCGGAAAGTCATCGCCGACCGCGCCGGCCCGATCGTGCCGCTGGTCAGCGAAGTGCTCAACCCGGCGGCCTACGCGCATGAACGCGCCGTCTGCGTCGACACCACGGCTGCGGGCGGCAATGCCAGCCTGCTGGCTGCGGCGTAAGATTCCCCAAGGCCCGCTCGCCGCGAAAGTGCCGCGTGTTGACAAGAAGCCACGTCGACTAACAAGTGGGCAACTCGACAGGGGCGAGGCCGAACAGATGCAGCCACCACGGTTTGAGCTTCCGCGTGTCGGCGTGGTCATCACCTGTCACAATTATCGCGACTATGTCGAGGATGCGATCCGCTCGGTCCTGGTGCAGACCTATCAGAAATGGCACTGCGTGATCGTCGACGACGCTTCGACCGACGGCTCGGCCGATCACATCCGCCGGCTGCTCGAAGCGATCGATGACCGGCGCTTCAGCCTGTTGGCGCGTTCGCAAAATGGCGGCCAGCTTGAATCTTTCCGAGATGGTTTTGCCGCGGGCGACGCGCCGTTCGTGGCGTTTCTCGATGCCGACGATATCTGGTTGCCGAATTTTCTCGTGGCGCACCTTGCGGCCCATTTGAATGCGATGCGCCCGGCATCGCTGTCCAGTTCCGATGTCTTTCTGGTCGACCGCGATCGCAGCTTGCTGGCTGGCACCTACATTCAATTGCGAAAGCCGCGTTCCAGTCTGGACGGACCTGGCGTCGGCATCATCCCCGGCAAACAGCTTGGCGCGATGGCGCCGGAGATCGGCTATGTTTCGGACCATCCGATCACGTATTTCAAGCCCGGCGCCTATGGCTGGATGTGGGCGCCGACATCGTCGATGGTCTTTCGGCGCGCCGCGCTGGAACCGGTTCTGGCGTTCCCGTTCAAGGCCAGGATAGGGACCGACTATCTCGCGGCGACATGTGCGCATCTGGCGGCCGGCAGCCTGCTCCTGTCGGAATGTCTCGGCCTCTACCGCCTGCACGGGGCCAACGCATCCACCAACATCGCCTACACCGGCGGCAATGTGCAGCAATCGCTGGCATACCGAGCGCATGAGATGGTCATGGCGAATGATATCGTCGACTATGTCGTGGCCAGTGCAGAGCAGCTCGCCGCCGCCAATGGCCGGGGTTTTGTGCCCGGATTCCTGTCGCAGCACGCCAAGCGGTTTGGCAGCCTCGGCGACGATCCGCGTGTCATGCCATTTCTTGGTCGCCGAAGCCGTTTGCGACGGCTGCGCAAGCGCTTCGCCAAGCGCCTGGTTTGGGCGCTGCGACGATTGTTCGGCAAGGCCTGAGAACCGGCAGGCCCGGAAGCTTCACACTTCTTCGGGCGCGCAGCCGAACCTCAGCAGATTGCCATGCGGGACCCAGACATAGAATTCCTTCATGTTCCACGGGCGAACGGTGAAAGGGCTGAGTTTCTCGACGCCGCGCGCCGAAAATTCGGCATGCAGCGCCGGCACCTCGCCGCCTCTGATGTAGCAGGACGACACTTCCGGCAGCTTGCGGTCGTCGCTCTTCCAGAAGTGAATCTCCATCTCGTTGCGGCGCATGATGAGATAGTCGTCCATCTCGGGCCCGACGATGCCGAAACCGAGCTGGTCGCGGTAGAAATCGCGCGTCGCCTTGATGTCGGGCGAGGGCAGCACGGGAATGCTGCGCGCCGGGTCGGCTGCGGGCAAGGCCATGTCACGCGCCCTCGACGACCGAAAAGCCTTCGAACTGCGGATGGCCGAGATAGTGCACCTTGGTGGTGCCGGTATTGCGGTGCGCCGCGCGGAAATTCTCGGATTTGGTCCAGGCGACGAAATCCTCATGGCTCGCCCATACGGTGTGCGAGGCGAACAGCGTGTAACCTTCGGCCTCGTTGACCGGACCGCGCAGCAGATGAAATTCCTTGAAACCTTTCATCTCCGATAGGCTCGAATCACGGTTCTTCCAGACGTCCTCGAAGGCGTCCTCAGAGCCGTTCTGGACTTTGAAGCGGTTCATGGCGATGTACATTGGCTGTCCTTTCGGATTGCGGATTATGATGCTTGGTGGATTGCCTGCAACGATGAGGCGCAGGCTGTTAAAATGGACCGATCCGCGCTTTAAATACCCAACTTGATTTGCCAGTTTCGGTTGGAATGGGAGGGAACGGCGCTTGCTTGCGCACCAGTGTCAAAGCGAATTGATCAAGCTCCGCAGAACCTGAGCTTTCGGCGAGCTGTATCTCGCTGATGCTGCCGTCGGCCATGACAACGAATACGACCCTGGCATTGTTGCGAGCGCTCGCTTGTATCGATTTCGAAACACGGCGGTTGGCGCGGGCAAGCTTCTTCTGAACTTCACCGCTGTAGCGGGATTCTATCGCATTGCCTGCCACTGCCTGCTTCTTGCCCGTGCTGGAAGTCACCGCGTCGCGTTCCTCGCCATCCGCCGCGCCGCGGGCCTCGTTCGTTTCGCCCGCTCCGCCAAGTCCTGCTGTCGCGCTTGGCCTTGGGGTCGGGATCGGCGGCTGTCCGATATCGGTAGGAGGCGCGTCAGTTCTTTCGGCAGGAGCAGCCGGCTCTGCCGGCGATTCAATCTTTGGAGCCTCGCTCTGTTCGTCCAGGTGCGGGGTATCGGCCATCAGTATGTCTGGGGCGGCGGTGGGTTGTTTGGCGACCTGCGGCAAGGGCGCGGGGGGCTGCGCGGCCATTTCCCTGGCGGGCCGGTCGGCAGGCGGCTCGGGCTTGACCTCAGGTTTGGCCGGCTGCGGGTCGGGCACCAAGGTGACGTTCATCGCGCCCGGGACCTGACCATCCAAGGCGCTGCCGACCACGTTGGCGCCGGTTTGATCGGTGCCTTCCATCTGGATTGCGTCCTTGGAATCGAATGTGCCGGCAGGTGTGATGAGAAAAGCTGCCGCCACCGCGGCATGAAACAGGCAGGAGGCGATGATCGCCGCCGTCCATTTGCGGCTCATGGCTGACGGCCGGGCCGGCGCAAGCGGTTCGGTCGGTGCAATCGCCAGTTCGCCATTGGCGTCGGGGAGGGGACTGATTTCCTGCATGGTTCGCAACGAGACCTGCCGCGACCGGTGCGGACTTGTCAAATCAAGATCGTTGGCATCTAGCGGCCACAGAACGGAGGTGGCCAAAGGCCATGCCACGATGTTCCGTCCGAGTGCGGGCTCCAGTCCCACTGTGGTCTCAGACCCCGAAGGCGATGCCGGTCTTGGTCTCGGTCTTCAGCCTGCGCATGCAAGCGTCCGGCTCGATGCCGGTGCCGGCGCATTCGGTCGCGCTGTTGATCAACACGCGGCTGACCTTGGCGCAGTCGGCGCCGGCAAGATCGAAACGCGTCACCTTGGTCTTGCCCGCCGGCAGGTCCTTGAAATCGAGCACGGTCAGCCGGTCGACGACGCCAGCCTCGTTGAACAGCGCGATCTCGAACGCCGCTTTCGAGAGGTCGGCGCCGAGAGTGTTGTTGACCACGAACGTCAAACGGCAGCCCTTTTCGGAGGCCTGCGCACCATTGAGTTCAAGCGTGAGAGCAGGGACCGGCGCGGACTGTTGCGCCCACGCCGGACCCATCACAAGCGGCATTGCCAGCACCGAGGTCAGCAGGCGAAGCGATGCCGTCAAGCTTGCCATTGTCGTCAGCCTCCAAATCGCATTGTCGCCGCCAGCTTCAGCGTGACGCCGGGCTCGTAAATTACACTCGTGGCCGATGCATTCAACGGATTGGTGTATTTCACGTCGAACAAATTGTCGGCGCGGAAATCGACCTTGAAATTGTCGGTCGCCTGATAGCTTGCGAAGGCATTGACCAGCGTGTAATCCTTGGCCACGGCGTTGCCCTTCGGCTTTCCATTGTACTGAACCTCGCCGCCGACGGTCAGCTTGTCCTCCAGAAAGCGGAAGCCGAGTTGCGCGGTGACTTGGGAAGAGGGGACGGTGACGAGGTCTGCCCGCTCGCCTTCATAGGAGATGGTGTGGCCATCGATGATCGAGGCCGACAGCCCGGCGAAACCCCAACTGGCGTCATAGACGCCTTCCATTTCAAAGCCGCGGATCTTCGCTTTTGCGAAGTTCTGGTACTGGAAGCAGATCGGGATGCCTGGGCCGAATGGGCAGCCGCTGGTCGGGTCGAATGCTGATAGCGTTACACCGTCGATGTAGTCGTCGACGTCGTTGTTGAAGTAGGCCGCCTTGAAACGAAACGCGTCGCCGGCTTCGAGGATATCGTCGTGCTTATAGTTGACACCGAATTCGACGGTCTTGCCGGTTTCAGGCTTCAGATCGGGATTGGGGAGAAACGGAAAGCTGACGCCTGCCGGATGATTGCCACTGATGAGGGTTTCCGACAGTGACGGGGAGCGATATCCCTCCGCATAGGTGCCGTAGAGTTGCAGTCCCGAAAGGCTGGCGGTTTCGAACGGCGAGACGCCGACGGTGATGCGCGGCGACAGCCGGTCGCCGGAGGTTTCGCCGACATCGCTTTCGAGCTTGTAGCTGTCGTAACGCAGCCCGGCGATAACTTCGAGCCAGTCCCATGTGAGCTTGTCCTGGACGTAAGCGCCGGAAACGTTTCGCTTGCCCGAAGGGGTATAGAAACTGGCGCCGCCTGCGGCACCACCCGTCTCGACGTCGTCGCCAATCCAGTCGCCACCGTAGGTCAGCTCGTGCGCAATGCCGGCGGTCTCGAACCGCGAGGTGTTCCAGATGTCGATGCCCGAAGTGCCGATATCGAAGGTCGACATCGAACCCGCCGGCAAGACGATGGGAAGACCGGTGACTGGATCAAACCGGTTTTGCGGGACAAGGCTTGTCATTTCCATGTCGGTCTTGTTGTAGGAGGCGTTGATGTGGAGATCGAGCCAGCTCTTGTCTTCATCGGTGATGTTGTAGCGGCCCGTGAAGGTATTCGCCTCCAGGTCGACATCGTTCACCGATGTGCCGCCGCTGACCTCGTCCCACCCGTCGCTCGTGCCATTCCAGCCCAGCTTCAGTTCGCTGTTTTCAGTGGGGCGGATGGTCGTCTTGAGCAGGCCACTCAAGACGTCGAAGCCGGTGCCATTCACCGTATCGCCGCCGCCATCCTTGTAGTCGTCATAGTCGCGATAGACGATGTTGCCGAGGACATCCCAGTTCTCGTTGAAACGGTAGGCGCCGGCAGCGCTGGTCGTCCAGCCTTCGCCATTGCTCTCATAGCGCCCGGTCGCAGACGCCGCCCATGTCTCGCCGTCGCGAAGATAGTCGTTCGCGTCCTTGGTTTCGAACAAGACGACGCCACCAATGGCGCCCGAGCCGTAGGTGTTGGCGACCGGGCCGCGGATGACGTCGACAGATTTGATGAGCTCCGGGTCGATATAGAAGGTCGATTGCGTGCCATGATCGGAGCGCTGGAAATTCTGCCGCGCACCGTCGACGATCACCGCGACGCGGCCGAAATCCTGTAAACCACGGATATTGATGCTGGAACTGACGCGCCTTGCATCTGCCTGGACAGTTATTCCAGGCACACCCAACAGCATTTCGTTTGGCGTCGTCGCCATGCGGCGTTCCAATTGCTCCTGATCGACATGACTGACCGAAGCCAGGGAATCGATCGCCGTCTCGCCGGTGCGGCTGATGACCAGGATCTGGTCGAGCAGCGTTGCGCCTGCCGGGGCCAGCGCAGCCTCTTCAGGCGTCTGCGCTTGATCGGGCTGCTGCTGATCTGTTGCCGGTTGGGCGGCCTGTTGAGCATTGGCTGACTGAGCATTGGCCGGCGGGGTGAGCAGAGCGACGGCCGCAGCACCCGCCAGCAATGCGGCGATTCCCGTTGCCATAGACCGGCCTTTTGCCATCGATCGATGCGCCAGGCCTCGATGCGCCGGACCTGGGCTGCTATTCGCCAGCCCCAGCCGTCCCCAATTCGCCAACCCCATGCCCCAACTCCAAAATACCTGGTTCGATGCTGGCTGGCTTGAAGCTTGCTGGCATTTTTCGTCGTGTCCGGCGTCTTAAATCTTGACTCACTTAGTCCGGTATTGCACTGACTAATAAACATGATTATTCAAGTCAAGAAATGAATCGGCATCTACGCAACGCCTAGCCAGACGCCCGGCACAGGAAAGGGATCGAACCAGATGAACACGCACAATCCCAATGACTTTCGCTATCGCGTCCGCCGTTCCGACGACAATTCGGCTCGTTTCGATCGGGTTCCGTTGACCGTGAGAACCCTGTCCAGCAACACGCTGTTCCAGGGCGAGCACGAGATCGGCATCGAGCATCACGGAGCGCTCTACCGGCTGAAGATCACCCGCCAGGGCAAGCTCATCCTCAACAAGTAGGTAGTTAAGACATGGACCAGCGCGTAAAACCCGCCCCGCACGAGATCCGGCGGGCGCGGGCAGACAATCCGAAAGCGCGCGAGCGCGATCTGGCCGCCCAGCTTGGCATTTCGGAGGCCGAGCTGGTCGCCGCGCATTGCGGCGACGGCGTCGTCCGCGTCGAGCCGCGCGTCAACGATCTTCTGACCGGCCTCGAAGCCGTCGGCGAGGTCATGGCGCTGACGCGTAACGAAAGCGCCGTTCACGAGAAGATCGGCGTCTACGACAAAGTCGTCACCGGCAACCACAATGCCATGGTGCTTGGCGAGAACGTCGATCTGCGCATCTTCCCGAAAGTCTGGGCGCACGGCTTTGCCGTCGAAAAGCGCGACGGTGGCGATATCAGGCGCAGCCTGCAGTTCTTCGATGCGGCGGGCGAGGCGGTGCACAAGGTGCATCTGCGGCCCGCGTCCAACCTCTATGCCTATCAGAAGCTAGTGGCCGAGCTCGAATCGCCAAACCAGGAGGCGACGGTCGCAATTTCAGACGGCGGATTTGCCGACGAGACCGAGCCTTCCGAGGCTTCCGCTGATGTCGACGATCTGCGCGACCGCTGGAGCCGGCTGACCGACGTGCATCAGTTCTTTGGCATGCTGAAGACGCTGAAGCTCGATCGCCGCCAGGCGATGCGCATGGTCGGCCAGGACTACGCCTGGCTGCTCGACAACGATGCCGTCAGCGCGATGTTCCATCATGCCGCCGAGGGCGAGATGCCGATCATGTGCTTTGTCGGCAATCGCGGCTGCATCCAGATCCATTCGGGCCCGATCATGTCGATCAAGCCGATGGGACCGTGGATCAACGTGCTGGACGAGACCTTCCACCTGCATCTGCGGACCGACCACATCCATGAGGTCTGGGCCGTGCGCAAACCGACCAAGGATGGCCACGTCACGTCTCTCGAAGCCTATGGCGCCGACGGCAAGATGATCATCCAGTTCTTCGGTAAGCGCCATGAAGGCGAAAGCGAGCGCGAGGACTGGCGGTTCCTGGCAGAGAACCTGCCGCACATTCCAAGCCCGACCGCAGCCTGAGGACAACGACAATGGCTCCTTTGCTTAAACGGGCGCGTGTTTTCAGAACGACGCTCGGGGTCGCGATCGGCCTTGCCCTGGCCTTTGCCGCATTGCTGCCTGCCCGTGCCGCCGAGGGCACGGAGGTCTTCGCCGACCCGTCGAAGATAGCGGCTATCGGCGGTTCGATCACCGAGATCGTCTTTGCGCTCGGCGAGCAGGATCGGCTGGTCGCCCGCGATTCGACCAGCCGTTATCCCGAGGCGGCGCTCAAGCTGCCTGACGTCGGTTACATGCGCCAGCTGTCGCCGGAAGGTGTCCTATCGGTCAACCCGTCAGGCATCCTGGCGCTGCACGGCAGCGGGCCGAAGCAAGCCGTCGACGTGCTGAAGAAAACGAGCATCCCGTTCATCGAGGTGCCCGAGCGCTACGACCATGAAGGCATTCTCGAAAAGATCCATATCGTCGGCAAGGCGCTTGGCGTGGACGCCAAGGCCGATGCGCTGGCAGCCGAGATCGATGCCAAGCTGAAGGCCGCCGAAAAGCAGACCGCTTCGATCAAGGAGCGCAAGCGCGTCCTGTTCGTGCTGTCGATGCAGGGCGGCAAGATACTCGCATCCGGCAGCGAGACTGCCGCCGACGGCATCATCAAGCTTTCGGGCGGTGTCAACGCGGTTGACGGCTATTCCGGCTACAAGCAATTGTCCGACGAGGCGCTGGTCACCGCAAAGCCGGACGTGATCCTGATGATGAACAATGCCGGTCCCGCCGCATCGGATGACGAATTGTTCGCGAACCCGGCCATTTTGTCGACACCTGCGGGTGCTGCGCGCAAGGTGATCCGCATGGATGGCGGCTATCTGCTCGGCTTCGGGCCGCGCACGGCCGACGTCATCCACGACCTTGCCGCCTCGCTTTATGGCGGGCAGGCCGCGGACTGAGCGGGCTTCCAATGGTGGATCAATCGATCGCTGGTGCGGGCACCATGGCGACAGCATCCGACGGCGACCGTTCGGGGCGGGCGCGCATCGTCATTCTGCTTTTGTGCCTGGGACTTGCCGTTGCCGTCCTGCTGTCGCTGACATCAGGCGCATCCGATGCCTCGGCCGTCAGCGTCGTTGGCGACTGGCTGTTGGGCGCAGCACCCGGCAATGAGGCGCTGAGCGCCCGCGACCGCCTGATTGTCTATGACATCCGCCTGCCGCGCGTCATCCTCGGTGTGCTGATCGGCGCCGCGCTTGCCGTCTCCGGAGCGGTCATGCAAGGGCTATTCCGCAACCCGCTGGCAGATCCCGGTCTCATCGGGGTTTCGGCCGGGTCGAGCCTCGGCGCGGTGGCTGTCATCGTGCTTGGCGCCACGGTGCTGGCGCCGATAACTTCGGTGCTGGGCACGCTCGCTCTGCCGCTTGCCGCGTTCTGCGGCGGGCTGGCGACGACATTGGTGCTCTATCAGGTCGCCACCCGGCAAGGCCAAACCTCGGTTGCCACCATGCTGCTTGCCGGCATCGCGCTGGCTGCCCTTGCCATGGCGCTGACCGGCATCCTGATCTTCATGGCCGACGACCGGCAGTTGCGCGACCTGACCTTCTGGCAGCTCGGCTCGCTCGCCGGCGCGACCTGGCAAAAAATCGGCTCAGTCGGGCCGATCATCGTGCTGGCGTTGGCGGCGATGCCGTTCCTGGCGCGCGGCCTCAACGCGCTGGCACTGGGCGAAGCCACCGCCGGCCATCTCGGCATCCCGGTGCAGCGGCTGAAATACACTGCAATCATCGGCGTTTCGGCGGCGGTCGGGGCATCTGTCGCGGTCAGCGGCGGCATCGGCTTTGTCGGCATCGTGGTGCCGCATCTGTTGCGCTTGGCTATCGGCCCGGACAACCGTTATTTGCTGCCGGCGTCGGCCCTGCTTGGCGCTTGCCTGCTGCTTCTGGCCGATGCCATCGCCCGCACCATCGTTGCGCCGGCCGAGCTGCCGATCGGCATCGTCACCGCGATCGCGGGCGCTCCGTTCTTCCTCTGGATCCTGCTGCGCAAGCGTGGGGTCATCGACCTGTGAGAGGGTTTTTATGATCGATGCGCGGGATGTCTCGGTGGCGATCGGCGGCAAGCGTATCGTCGCCAATGTCGATTTCGACATGCGGCCCGGCGAAATCGCGGCCATCGTCGGCCCCAATGGTTCGGGCAAGACGACCTTCCTGAGGGCGCTGTCCGGCGATCTTGCCTATTCGGGAGAGGTCACCATCAACGGCCGCGACCTCTCGGTGATGAAACCGGTCGAGGCCGCGACGATGCGCGCCGTCCTGCCGCAGGCGACGACGTTGTCCTTTCCCTTCACGGTGCGCGAGATCGTCAGGCTCGGCCTGCTCGGCGGGCGCTCGGGCGCGCTTCCCGGTGAGGACGAGCGCCTGCCCGAACGGGCGCTGGCGCGGGTCGACCTCGACGGCTTTGCCGGCCGTTTCTACCAGGAGCTTTCGGGCGGCGAGCAGCAGCGCGTGCAGTTGGCCCGCGTGCTCTGCCAGGTCTGGGCGCCGGTCCTCGACGGCAAACCGCGCTATCTCTTCCTCGACGAGCCGGTTTCCAGCCTCGATATCAAGCACCAATTGATCATCATGAACATCGCCCGCGACTTCGCCAGACGGGGCGGCGGCGTGGTCGCCATCCTGCACGACCTCAATTTGACGGCCATGTATGCCGACCGGATTTTCGTCATGCATCGCGGCAGGCTAGCCGCCACTGGCTCACCGCAGGACGTGCTGAGCGACGATCTGATCGAAAAAGTGTTCGATTGCCGGCTGAGGGTAGGCGTGCTGCCGGCCGGAGACATGCCGTTCGTATTGCCGCAGTCGGT
Organism: Mesorhizobium sp. M6A.T.Ce.TU.002.03.1.1; assembly: GCF_003997275.1. Lineage (NCBI taxonomy): Bacteria > Pseudomonadati > Pseudomonadota > Alphaproteobacteria > Hyphomicrobiales > Phyllobacteriaceae > Mesorhizobium > Mesorhizobium sp. M6A.T.Ce.TU.002.03.1.1. Next base: position 41,728 of record NZ_RZTI01000021.1, on the reverse strand, counting down.
CTGTTGATATTCAGGTGATGCCGGCCTGCAAATGGCGATTTCCTGCGCTTCCGTACTCACGTACCCAAACGTACGCTCCGTTCCGGTTCTCGGAACCCACCTGTTTGGTCGCTTCGCGCCCGTCTTCGACTCCGGCTCGGCCTGACCTGAATCTCAACAGACCTAGCCAAACCGCGATGCGACCAGGATCAGGCGGCCGGCGCCCTTTGCACCAGCATGTCGATGCCGAGCAGGTGTCGCACATTCGGACGCGCCGCCACCATGTCGGCGATCGTGTAGCGCTCAAGCACGGCGAAGAAGGCGTTGAGCGCCTCGCGAAGCGCCGAATTCAGCGCGCAACTGTCGACCAGCGGACATTCGGCGGCATCGTTCTCGAAGCATTCGGCCATGGCGAAGCTCTCTTCGGTCACGCGCACGACGTCGAACAGCGTGATGGATTCGGCCTCGCGGCCGAGCCTGACGCCGCCGTTCCTGCCGCGCACCGTCTCGACCAGACCATGCTCGACCAAAGGCTGCAGGATCTTGAAGAGAAAAAGTTCAGACACCGAATAGGCGGCCGCGATCTCTGGGATGCGGCTCAGCCGATCGGTGTTCGCGGCGCAATACATCAGGATGCGCATGGCGTAATTGGTCTGGCGTGTCAGCCGCATTTTGTCCTCACGAAGCATTAGCTCAAGCCTAATATGGCCTATACCTTGGAATAATTCCAGACAAGCATCGCATAATAGGTGAATTTTTTTGTCAAGTTTGTGTGCAGGGTCGTGCAAAACATCACCCCGATTAATCTGGGGCGCATTCGGGCGGGCGGATTACTAAATTAAGTCCGCGAGATCGACCAGGAGTAGTTCATCCATGTCACAATCAGCACCGACTTTGGCATCCGCCCGGTTCGATGCCGACGCGGACGCCAAGCTTTCGGCGCTTCGGCGCACCAAGTTCGTCGCCACCGCGGCGCTCGCGCTCTGCGTCCTCATCTTTGCGGTGGCCAAGTCCTTCGAGGGCCACTATCCGTGGCTGGGGTTCGTCGCCGCTTTCGCCGAGGCGGCGACGATTGGCGGGCTGGCCGACTGGTATGCGGTGGTAGCGCTGTTCAGGCGGCCGCTCGGCCTGCCGATCCCGCACACCGCCATCATTCCGGAGAACCAGAACCGCATCGCCGACAATCTCGGCCGCTTCATCGAGGTCAATTTCCTGGCGCCCGAGCCGGTGCGCGAAAAGCTTGCCGAGGTCGACTTTTCCGCGCTCGTCGCCGACTGGCTGGCCGACCCCAACCGCGCCGCCGATCTATCGCATTTCGTCGGCCGGCTGGTGCCGCAGACGCTGGCGGCCGTCAAGCAATCGGGCCTGCGCGGCTTCGTCACCAGCCGCATGCTGGAGCAGATCGAAAAGGTGCCGCTGGCGCCGCTCGCCGCCGAGTTGCTGTCGGCCCTGACCGACGACCGCCGCCACCAAAGGCTGTTCGACGAATTCACCAAGGTCGTCGGCCGCTTTTTGAGCGACGAGCAGGCGCTGGCGAGCATGCGGGAGAAGATCCGCGAGGAACTGCCGTCGCTGTTCAACCTTTTTCGCGCCGACGCCTATCTGCTGAAGAAGATCGTCGCCTCCGCCGGTTCGCTGCTCGACGAGGTGAGGGCCGATCCCGAACACCCGATGCGCGCCGAATTCGACCGTTTTGTCCTGACCTTCGTCGAGCGGCTGAGGACATCCAAGCAATACGCCAAGCGCGCCGAGAAACTGAAGCGCGATTTCCTCGCCAGGCCGGAGCTGAAGGCGCTGGCCGGCGACATGTGGGAAAGCCTCAGCCTGTTCATCGAGCAGGACGCCAAGGCGTCGAATTCGATGATTCGCGCCCATCTCGCCAATATGTTCGTCGAAGTCGGCCGCCATCTTGCCGGCGACGCGCAGATCAGAGCCGACATGAACCAGGGGTTCGTCGTGGCGCTGTCTTCCTTCGTCGAAAGCCAGAAGAGCGGCGTCTCGAAATTCATCGCCGATCAGGTCAAGCGCTGGGACCTTGCCCAGCTCACCAGGCTGATCGAGATGAACATCGGCAGGGACCTGCAATATATCCGCTTCAACGGCATGGTCATCGGCGGCCTTGCCGGCGTCGCGCTTTATACGGTGGAACGGCTGTTCCTCGTCGGCTGAACCGCGATGTGTTGCGCCTTCGAATGGACCGCGAAGCGCCAGTGCCCTATTCTTCTCCTCAGGCGCTGCATTCGCAACAAGAGGGGAGAAACCACCATGGCAAAGCAACCGGATCCCGGCTCTTTCATGGACATGTTCGGCAGGTTCGGCCGCGACCTGAAGCTGCCGAACGTAGACGTCGAGGCGATCCTCAACCATCATCGCAAGAACCTCGAGGCACTGGAAAAATCAGCCAGGGCAAGTGCCGCCGGCGCGTCGTCGCTATTCTCCCGACAACGCGAGATGCTGCAGGACACTCTGCACGAAATCGCCGACATGGCGCAGAGCTACAGAGCGCCGGGCGATCCTCGGGAGTTGATGGCCAAGCAAGCGGCGTTCGCCAGGAAATCCTTCGAGACCGCATTGAAGAATGCCGGCGAAGTGGCCGAACTGGCAAGGAAATCCGGCACCGAATCGGTCGAGATCCTGCGCGACCGCATCAAGGAGGCGATGGAGAAAATCCGCACCGCCTACGACAAGAAGTAGGCTATTCCCAAGCCAAAGCAGACGGACTTTTCTCCCGCCTATCCGGCTCCTGAAAGTCGTATTGTTGATTCTCGGCCTCGGCGAGGCACAAAGTTTCTCTTGGCCCGGATAGCCTGTTTTGCGGCGCTGGACACAGGCGTTGACGCGATCCGACCGAGGATGCCGCAGCGGAACGCGCGGAGCGAATTGACAGAGGCGGCCGGTTCGTGGTCGGGAGGCAGGACAAGTGATCGGGAAAGCAGGCGATCGGGAAAGCAGGAATGACGCAAACACGGCCGAGGACGCCGCCGACCTACGAGCAGCTCAGGATGATGACCGGGCAGGAGCTCGGTGTGTCGGACTGGACGACGGTCGACCAGAGCCGCATCGACCAGTTCGCCGAATGCACGGGCGACCGCCAATGGATCCATGTCGATCCAGAGCGGGCGAAGCGGCAAAGCCCGTTCCGCACCACCATCGCGCACGGCTATCTGACGCTGTCGATCATCGGCGCGCTGGCGCTGGACATGGGCATCGTGCCCGAAAACACGCAAGCCGCCTTCAACTATGGCTTCGACAAGGTGCGGTTCCTGGCGCCGGTCAGGGCCGGCGCGCGCATCAGACTGCGCATCACGCTTTTGTCCGTGGAGGACAAGGGCCCCGGCCAGTATCTGATGAAGGCCGCCAACATCGTCGAGATCGAAGGTGAGCAGAAGCCGGCGCTGACGGCCGAAACGCTCGTCATGCTTTACGAGCGGCGCAAGCGGGGCAGGGCCTGAGGCGAAGCGCCAAGGCCTGCATTTCCGTGATAGCGAAAATCAACGCGACATCGCCTCCTCGAGTGTCCTGAAAATTCTCTCGTCTGCCGACTGCGCGACGTTGAAGCGCAGGAAACGGCTGGCAGTTTGAGACAGGCTGAACGCATTGCCGGGCGCCAGCACGATATTGGCCGACAAGGCGCGGCGGGCCATTTCAGCTGCATCCACGCCTTCCGCTAGGCTGCACCACAAGAACATGCCGGCCGGCTGGTCGATCCACGGCGTGATGCCGATCGCCTTCAGCCGCGTGCTTGTCTCAGCCATGGCGCGTGAAAGCCGCGTGCGCAACAAATCCACGTGCTTGCGATAGAGACCGTCCTTCAGCAGCGTCAGCACCAGTTCGGAGGCAAGCCTGCCGCTGCCAAAGGACGTGGCGATCTTGAGGTCGGTCAACCCATCCATCCAGTCGCGTGGAGCCGCGATGAAGCCGCAGCGCACCGACGCCGAAAGCGTTTTTGAGAAGCTGCCGATATGGACGACGCGACCAAGCCCGTCGAACGCCGCCAGTCTGGGCGCGGGGGTGTGTTCGAAGTCGGCAAAGATATCGTCTTCGATGATCGTCAGATCCGATTGGTCGGCGAGCTTGAGCAATCGATGGGCGACGACCGGCGACAGAATTGCACCCGTCGGATTGTGAAGTGCGGAATTGGTGATGTAGAGACGCGGCTGGTGCTCCGTCAGCGCCTGCGCGAACAGCTCGATATCCGGTCCCGACGGCGTATAGGGAACGCCGACCACCTTGGCCCGGTGAGCGCGCAACAGGGCATGGAAGTTGAAATAGCAGGGGTCGTCCACCAGCACCGTGTCGCCCGGCTCGAGCAGGAACCGGCAGAGGAGGTCGATCGCCTGGGTTCCCGATTCCGTCAGCATGATCTGGTCGGGAGACGCCTCGATGCCGTGCCCTGCCATGCGCCGTGCGAGCAGATGACGCAGCGGCGGCAGCCCGAGAGGCGTGCCGTAATCCGTCAGCGTGACATCATCACCTCGTGCCAATGTCCGCAATGCCCGGCGCAATCCAGCCTCCGGCATCCACGATGCAGGCAGCCAGCCGCAGCCGGGTTTGAGCACACCGTCGCCGGCTTCCAGCGACTGGCGCGAAACCCAGAGCGGATCGACGGCACGGTCAAGCCTGGGGCCGATCTCGGCCAGCGATAAGGGAGCCAGCGGTCCGGCGGCATAGAAACCCGAACCTGGACGCGAGCGGATGATGCCTTCCGCCGCAAGACGCTCATAGGCTTCGACCACGGTGGATTTGGAAACCTGCACGGTTTTCGCGAAAGCCCGGATCGAAGGCAATCGTGTTCCCGGTGTCAGGCTGCGCGCGGCGATCCTCTGCCTGATCGTCGCCATGACGCTTTCGACAAGCGTCCCGCTGCCCCCACTTGCCGTCGTCTGCTCATCCATCCGTACTGCTCAACCTACCATGACAGTTTTGCAAAACTGTACCTCATTGTCTCTGGTGGCGCCATGCGTCCGGCCCGATAGAGGCGAGAGCATCAGGAGCGTGCGATGGACAAGACGGCGGGTGGTTGGATGAACGGATTCGTGGGCGTGCTGATTTTCAGCGGATCGCTTCCGGCAACGCGTGTTGCGGTGATGGATTTCGATCCGGCCTTCCTTACCGTCGCCCGTGCTGCCACGGCAGGCATACTCGGCCTCGCGCTTCTGCTCATTTTTCGCCAGAAGCGCCCGGAGCGGCAGGGTCTGTTGTCGCTGGCCATCGTGGCGCTCGGCGTCGTGGTCGGCTTTCCCTTGCTGACCGCGTTGGCGCTCAAGCATATCACCTCGGCCCATTCCATCATCTTCGTCGGCCTGTTGCCGCTGGCGACCGCGATCTTCGGCGTTATTCGTGGCGGCGATCGCCCCAAACCGGCTTTCTGGCTGTTTTCGTGCCTTGGCAGCGCCCTTGTTGCCGGTTTTGCGGTGACGCAAGGCGTCTCGGCCTCGCCGGTAGGCGACATGCTGATGCTGGCCGCAATCATCCTGTGCGGACTGGGTTATGCGGAAGGAGCCACGCTGTCGCGTAAACTTGGCGGCTGGCAGGTGATCTCATGGGCGCTGGTGTTGTCGCTGCCGGTCATGCTGGCCCTGACGCTCATCACCATGCCGCCGTCGCTCGAAAGCGTCGGCAACGCCGCCTGGATCGGACTGGCCTATGTCTCGCTGTTCAGCATGCTGATCGGCTTTGTGTTCTGGTATCGCGGACTGGCGCAAGGCGGCATCGCCGCGGTCGGGCAGTTGCAGCTTCTCCAGCCTTTCTTCGGCCTCGGGCTGGCGGCAATGCTGCTGCACGAGCAGGTCAGTCCTGCCATGATAGCGGTCACTGCCGCCGTCGTGCTTTGCGTGGTCGGCGCGAAGAAATATGCGAGATAGGCGTCAGCCCTTCTTCCTTCTCTCCCCTTGTGGGAGAAGGTGGCCGAGCGAAGCTCGGTCGGATGAGGGGTGCTGGCCGGATCACTCCATTGAAGACGTAAACGCCTAAAATCCTTCGATATTTCACGCCGCGTTTCTTCCAACACCCCTCATCCGTCTCGGCGCTGCGCGCCGATCCACCTTCTCCCACAAGGGGAGAAGGGAGAGCCGCACGGCTAGAACTTCGTCACCACGCCGATTCCGATGCCTTCGAAGCCGCCCATCGCCATCAAGGCCGCGGGCGCCTCGTCGAGGCTGATTCGCTTGCCGACCAGCAGTTCAGGCTTGAGCTTACCGGTGCGGATCATCTCCATCATCGCCTGGTAGCGGTAGGCCTGCATGCCGTGGCTGCCGCGGATTTCGAGCTCGAAGGCGATCACCTTGTCCATCGGGATCTGCGGCCTGGCGTGTTCGCCGAGCATCAGGCCGACCTGCACATGGCGGCCGCGCCTGCGCAGGTTCGCGATCGAGTTGAACGAGGTACTGGAATGGCCGAGCGCGTCCATCGACATATGCGCGCCGCCATTGGTGATCTGCTTGACCGCCTTGACCACATTCGGCGTCTTCGAGGCGTTGATCGTCGCCACCGCGCCGATCTTGCTGGCAAAATCCAGCTTCTCGTCGGTCAGGTCGATCGCGATCACGTTGGCGCCCATGGCGCTGGCGATCATGATCGCCGACAGGCCGACGCCGCCGCAGCCATGCACCGCCACCCATTCGCCGGGCGTCACCCGGCCCTGGTCGACAATGGCGCGGAACGAAGTGACGAAGCGGCAGCCGAGGCTGGCGGCGGTGGCGAACTCCATCTCGTCCGGCAGGCGGACCAGATTGGTGTCGGCATGGTCGATGGCGACATATTCGGCGAATGAGCCCCAGGCGGTGAAGCCTGGCTGGGACTGGTGCTCGCAGACCTGATGGTTGCCCGAACTGCATTCGAAGCAGTGGCCGCAGCCGACGGCGAACGGCACGGTGACACGCTCGCCGGCCTTCCAGCGGGTCACCTGGCTGCCGGCGGCCACCACGACGCCGGCCAACTCGTGGCCGGGCACGTGCGGCAGGCTGATGCCGTCGTCATGACCCATCCAGCCATGCCAGTCGCTGCGGCAGAGCCCGGTCGCCTCGACCTTGATGACGACGCCGTCCAGGGCCGGCTCCGGATCGGGAACGGTCTGGATCGTCGGCGTTTCACCGAACTTTTCGAAGACGACGGCTTTCATCGGCAATTCCTCATGCTTTTATCCAACTCGCTCTATTCGGCATCGATCTGGTTCTCGGGTGCCGCCTTTTGGAAGGCCGGCAGCGCCATGCAGGCGGCGTGGATGCGTGTGATCGTCGGGTAGGGCGCCAAGTCGACGCCGAAACGGGCGTTGCTGGTGACCTGAGCGACCAGGCAGATGTCGGCCAGCCCCGGCGTGTCGTCGTGGCAGAATGTCCCGGTTTCGGACGAGGAAGCCAGAATTTTTTCAAGTGGCTGGAAGCCTTCGTTCACCCAGTGCCGGAACCAGTTGACGACGTCCTCGTCGCCGGCGCCGAACAGAGTGCGCAATGATGTCAGCACACGCAGATTATTCACCGGATGGATGTCGCAGGCGATCATCTGCGCCAGCATCCTGACGCGGGCCCGGCCAAGGGCGTCCTGGGGCAAAAGCGGCGGTTCGGGCCTGGTCTCATCCAGAAATTCGATGATTGCCAGCGACTGCGTCAGCAGCGTGCCGTCGCCCATGATCAGTGCCGGCACCAGCCCCTGGGGATTGACCGAGAGATAGGCGGGCTCGAGATGCTCGCCGTGCCGAAGATGATGCGGCACGTATTGGTAGGTCAGGCCCTTCATCTCCAGCGCGATCCGCACCCGGTAGGAGGTGGAGGAGCGGTAGTAATTATGAAGGACGAGGTCGCTCATTCCTGCACATTCGGCCGATTTGCCCGACCGGGCAAGGCTTGGTGGTCCGAAAATTGCCATCTCAGAGACCGTTTGGAAATTCTACTCTGGCGGCCATCTGATGGCGTTTTCTGCGCTTCCGGTGCTCACGGACCAGATGTCCGCTGCGCTTCGGTTCTCGAAACCACCATCATATGACTCGCCAGAGCGAATTTCGAAACAGTCTCTCAGCCCTTCGGCCAAGAATGGCGATGTACTATTTGCCAATAATCTGGCCATGGTCACTGGGCTATTCTATCCTGCCTGAACCGAAACGAATGCCATGACCGCAGTCAACGATCGCGCCCGGTTTCTGATCATCGACGACCACCCGCTGTTTCGCGAGGCGCTGCACAGCGCTGTGCAAATGGCCTATCCGGACGTCGACACTGTCGAGGCGCGTTCGATCACCGAGGCATTTGAGCTTCTGGCGGATGCCAAGCCCTTCGATCTCGCGCTGCTCGACCTCAGCATGCCGGATGTGCATGGCTTCGACGGGCTGCTGCAGCTTCGGACCCGCTATCCGCGCCTGCCGGTGGTCATCGTTTCGGGGCATGAGGAGCCCAAGATCATTTCCGAGGCGCTGTCCTATGGCGCGGCCGGCTTCATCCCGAAATCGGCGCGCAAGAGCGATCTGGCCGCCGCCATCCGCTCGGTGATGGAAGGTGCGATCTACGTGCCCGAAACCTACGAAGGCCAGCCGCCGGACGCCAACAGCACCGACCGCGCCGAAATGGTGCAGCGGCTTGCCAAGCTGACGCCGCAGCAATTGCGGGTGCTGCAGATGCTGCGCCAGGGCTTGCTCAACAAGCAGATCGCCTACGAGCTGCAGGTCGGCGAGACCACGGTCAAGGCACATGTCTCCGAGATCCTGCGCAAGCTCAACGTCTACAGCCGGACGCAAGCCGTCATCGAGGTTTCGAAGCTCGACAGTGCCGAGCTGTTTCGCGGCCAGGCGGGGTTTTAGGCGCCGGCTGCGGACAGGCGTCCGTTACGCACGACGAAAGTCACGGCGATCGAACATAGAGTTCTTGCGGTCGATGGCGTCGAGCGCGCCTGCCGTGCCGGCCACCGCGAACGTTGGGAATTTGGCCGAGATCTCCCACCTTTCGTCATCCCAGGGCGAAGCAGGAGCGAAGCTCCGTCGCGGAGACCCTGGGATCCTGCCGTAACCTTGGCCGAAGGGTGCCGTGGAGCAGAATTCTGCACCGCAGCGGTGCTCTCAAGTCGCGGCATGGATCCTGGGGTCTGCGCCGAATTACGGTGACAGTGCACCATTTTTCTGTCGTCGCCTGCCTCGCTTTCCTGGTTTCACGGCTTTGCCGATTTGCTCGGCAATCCGGTCCAGAAACGCGTCATTGCCCAACGGCCGACCGATGCTCTCGGCCTTACGCAGCGCGTCGAAGGCCGCGACATCCGTGTCGAGCAAATCGAACAGCCCCGTCGCCGATAGCAGCCGGTCCTTCATCGGCCTCAGATCCGTAACGCCGTCGGGTTCATCCGTCAGATGCGCTCGAGCGCTTGACCAGGGCCAATCTGCCGCCTGCTTCACCAGTCCTGCGCGCACAGGGTTCAGTCCGACATAGCGCACTGCCGACAAGAGGTGATCCTCGTCGATGGCGACGGCACCGAAGCGACCTTGCCAGAAATGCCTGGTTCGCTTTTGCCGCGCGTGGATGGTCCCTGCATAGGCGCGGTGCACTTTGGCGAGCGCGCCGCAGACCGTCCGCGTCAGCCGGCGCCAAGATCAGGTGCACGTGGTTCGGAATCAGGCACCACGCCCAGATGCCGACATCGGCGAGCTGGCAATGCTCGACCAGCAGTCTCTTGTAAAGTGCATAGTCTTCGAGTGTGAAAAACACCTTAGCGCGCCCGTTACCTCCGCTGCGTCACGTGGTGCGGCATACCGGGAGCGACAATGCGGGCAAGGCGAGCCATGCGCTCAACCTACACACAATGACGGCTGTCCAACATGACAAAGTGCACTGTCACCGTAATTAGATCTATCTCCGTCTCCTGGTGCCAAAGGAGCTGGTGCGATCGGGGCATTCGGGGATATAGTAGCGATACAGCGGTGGGGGCCGATATGAATCCGAAATTTCTAGTTGTTGTAGCCATGTTGGCTCCGTTTGCTCCGGCTAACGCCCATTCGGATGAGTATGCGTCCGCGGTTTTTCAGGTATACGGCGACAATTGCTCTCTTGATTTTCTCAAGAACATAGCCGTGCAGCGGCCCTGCGGAAGAGGACATCGAGAAGATCAAGCGATACTTTGAAGGGAAATACCACTCTGAATGCACCCCGTTTTATAAAAACGAGGTCTACCCTCGGGAAGTCCATTTTCAATTATCCAGATGGGATATCTTCGGGAGGGACGGATCGAGCGTATTGAATGACAAAGAACTCATGCGGTTCGGAAGTTATTTACGTCTTTCTAACTTTGCCAAGCAGTATGAGTGTGGAAATCTAATTGATAAATATGTCGATGACTACGGCTATTTGGAGTCAAAACTTGTATCTCATGATGTGGAATCTGTGTCCAGATATTGGATTGAATTTGAAGAATACATAAAGTTTCAGGCCCGCATGGCCTTTAAGAACGAAATGTGCCAGTTCATTAGCACATATAGCGATATGAAGATCGTCACCGTTAAAGACGAGAAAGAAACGATTCAAGCTCGCTACGCGGAATTGGTTGATACTCTGGTTAGAGATCCAAGCTTTCTTAGTGGCGTACTAAACGGAAACCATAACAGTCAATTCACCGAGGTCGGTGGAAGCTATCAAGGGTTTCTCGAATATGTCCAGGGAACATTTGGGGTTCTGACAATCGATCTCGCGCTGTTTCAGAAGCTCCAGAAACACTATTACCCGGATGCCAGTGGGAACTGGACCGGACTTAAGACCGACGAGGAATATGGCCCAATAGACCGCTAGGACGATATCGACCTTAGCGGCAGGGTGCCTTAGGGATAGTCGTCGCTGCCCTTTCCACTGGCTTTTCGCGCTGTCGAGTGTCGGGAATAACGGTGACAGTGCACCATTTTTCTTGCCGCTTGCGGTCTTCTGCGAGTGTCTTTTGAGGAGAAGGGATCAAGCCAGCAAATGCGCCAGCAGCGCGCGCAGTTGTGCCGGTTTCAGCGGCTTGCGCATCAGCTCGATGCCGGCCGCGCGGGCGGCTTTGGCAATTTTTTCCGAACCGTCGGCGGTGACGATCAGCGCCGGCACGGCACGGCTGAGATAATCGCGGACCTCGGCGATGGTCGTGGTGCCGAGATCGCCGCCGTCGAGATGCTGGTCGGCTATGACGATGTCCGGCACCCAGTCCGTATCGCCAAGCATGTCGAGCGCATCACCGGTCGAGGTGGCGGGGCGCACCAGGCATTGCCAGCGCTCGAGCAGCGACGTCATCGCCTGCAGCACCTCGATGTCGTTCTCGACCAGCAGCACCTTGGTGCCGAACAGACCGTAGCCGCGCGGCCGCTCCATGTCGGCGGTGCTGGCAATGGCATCGACGCTAGCGCCGATCCCGACCGGAACGTCGATATGAAAAATCGTGCCATGTCCGACCTTCGACGAAAACGTCACGGGATGGCCGAGTGCGGCGGCGATGCGGCGCACGATGGCCAGGCCCAATCCCAGCCCGCCGCCGGCAAGCCCGGCATCGGTCGGGATCGTGCCGCGGTGGAATTCCTCGAACACGGCCTCGCGCTGGTCGTCGGGTATGCCGCAGCCGGTATCGGCGACATCTATGCGGATCGTGTCGCCGCGATGCCTGGTGCCGACCAGCACGCCGCCGGAGCGGGTGTAGCACAGCGCGTTGGAAAGGATGTTCTGCAGGATACGGCGCAGCAAGGTGCGGTCCGAGCGCACGACGGCGTTGACCGGCCGGAACTTTAGCGTCAGGCCCTTCATTTCGGCGACCGGCAGGAAATCCGAGCGCAGCGACGAAAACAGCATCTCCAGGCTGACGTCGCCGATATCGGGCTGCACGACACCGGCGTCGAGCTTGGAAATGTCGAGCAGGGTGCGGAGCAGATCCTCCATCGTCTCCAGCGACCGCTCGACCTGCCGGACCAGTTTTTTGCCTTCGTCGCTGGTCTGCACTTCGGCCAGCGCCGAGACGGAGAGATGCGCGGCGTTCAGCGGTTGCAACACGTCGTGGCTGGCGGCGGCCAGGAACCTGGTCTTGGACAGGTTCGCCAGCTCGGCGTTTTCCTTGGCCGCGCTGAGATCGATATTGGACTGTTCCAATCTACGCAGTGTCGAGTGCAATTCCTCGGTGCGCGTACGCACTCGATTCTCGAGCGAAATCGCGGTCTGGAACAGCGAGAACGCGTTGCCCTGCTGTTCCATAGAGCGCTCGACGCGGCTGACGAGGGCTGCGTTGATCTTCTTCAGCTTCTCCAGGTCGTTGATGTTCCTGAGCGGCATAAGAACCTCCTACTCCGCCGCCTGCCGCTCTCCGAAAGCGATGCCGGTGAAAGTCTGGTTCAGATGCATCGACCGGTACTGTTCGCCATAGGTGCCGAAGCCGATGACGTTGTTGACCTTGTAGAGTTCCGAAATCTCTCGAAAGACCTGGCGGTTGCGCGCGTCGAGCCTGCGCAGCACGCAGTCGAAACCGAGGATCATGTCGATGCCGCCAAGCCTTTCCTCGACATCCCTAAGGGCGGCCCGCGTCGATTCGACCATGTTCTTGGGCTGGGCGATGGAAAGGACGACGCCATCGTCGATGGCGCAGAAGAACGACAGCGAGCCGTCCGCGTGCATCTTCTGGATCGAGCGGCAGTAAAATTCGCCGCCCACTTTCAACACCACCGGGTGCGAGGCAAAACTCAGCGGCGTCAGCATCTGCGGGATGACGCCGACCGAGGCGGCATATTCCTCGGCGGCATTGGTGGCGTTGAATTCGCGCACGGTGCGGTGATCGGGATCGGATGCGGTCACCACCAGCTTCTCGTCGGTGGGGACGAAATTGTCGGTCTTGAACACGTGGAAAGGAATTTCCGTGGTGATCAGCACGATGATGGCGCTGTCGGAGGCAACCTTGCCGTTCGAGATCAGCCGCGTCGTCTCGAATTTCAGATCATCGCCCGCCGACCCGCCGATCAGCGGAATGTCGTCGAGCCCCCAATGGATGGCGGAGGTCACGGCTTCTTCGGCATAGGACAGCCCGTCGATGAAGCAGAGCGCGAAAGTGGTGTCAGCTCGCTCGTGCCCGACGCGCCCGCGTAACGAACGCCTCAGCGCCTCGACTTCGCCGGTGATCCCGTCCATGCCCGATGAGGACAGATTTTCGACCATGGTGCTGGCTGCCGAAAACGTTGCGGAGGGAAGCAGCATGGCCAGGACCTGGCCGTCCTCCAGGCCTTTGGGCGTAATCTCGCCGGCCGTCGAACAGCCGGCATAGAGGAGCGCCGGCGCTTGGGCTTTCAGCGCTTCCGAAAGGGCGACTGCCTCGACGAGGCTCTGCGAGAAAAACAGCAGGGCGAAGCCGGCATCGACGGCTGCGGCTTCCACCGCCACCGCCCGGGCGAACGCATCCGCGTCGGGTTCGTCGGTAGTGAGCACCGATAGGCCGCATGCATAGCGCGTCCGTGAACTGGCCAGCGGCTTCCTCCTCCATTCCTCCGACGCGCTTTTTGTGCGCGTCTGGCGCGCCGGCGTCGAGGGCATTGTTGTCTTCAAGCGCCACTTTGGCAATGAGCCAACATGACGGATTTGAATTTTCTGCTATTTTTGACGGCGTCAGCGTTCAGAAACTTCAAATCCAGAACCACACTGGCCAGAACTACACTGGAAGGGAGCGTGATCCATGGACGCCCAGGTCAGGAAGCTGTTCGAAAGGTATGAGCAGCTTTTCCGGAAATCCCTCGCCGGCGATGCCGACATGGACGAAGTCGCATCGGTCTACGCCTCCGCCTTCATCGCGGCGTCGCCTGCCGGCGTCATGGTCGGGAACAACGACGACCAGTTCAAGCAGGCTATGGAGCAAGGCTATGCTCATTATCGGGCGATCGGCACGAAGGAGATGCGAATACGCGATGTTCGCATCTCGCCGATAGACGAGCATCATTGCGTTGCCCACGTCGCCTGGACGTCGATCTATGCCCGAAAAGACGGACCGGACGTCACGATAGATTTCGACGTCCACTACCTCGTGCAGCAGCTGGGCGGAGAGCCCAAAGTATTTGGGTGGGTATCAGGCGACGAGCGGGAGGTTCTGAGAAAACACGGCATCGGCTGAAATCGGCTTGGCCAGCCCGGCCGCTGATGGCCGGAAGGCGGCATCGCACAGCGACCGTGTTTCGCTTCGTTGCGCCATTTCCTGTCTTTGCGTGACCGAAAGTACAATAGGCGGATTTTCGGACGAACTGCATTCTCGCAATCTCGGCATTCCGCGGCACTTTTTCCCCGTGCTTTATGCGGTATAAGAATAGCGGACAGATGGAGGGCTCGGGCAACACCGACGCCAGAACGACCAAGGTAGCACCCAGGGAGGTTTCATGTCGGACATATCGTTGACGGTCAACGGAAAGCGGGTAAGCGGCGCTGCCGAAGACCGTACGCTTCTGGTTCATTTCTTGAGGGAGAATCTCGGCCTGACCGGGACGCATGTCGGCTGCGACACCTCGCAATGCGGCGCCTGTGTGATCCATGTCGATGGCAAGGCGGTAAAATCCTGCACGATGCTTGCGGTGCAAGCCTCCGGGTCGAACGTCGTGACGATCGAAGGCTTGGCGGACGGCGCTGACCTGCATCCGGTGCAGGCGGCGTTCAAGGAGCATCATGGGCTGCAGTGCGGTTTCTGCACGCCGGGCATGATCATGGCGGCGACCGACATGATCAACCGTCACCCCGAAGGCCTCGACGAGGCCACGGTACGCGCCGAGCTCGAAGGCAACATCTGCCGCTGCACCGGCTATCACAACATCGTGAAAGCTATCCTCGCCGCATCGGAGACGATGGCCAAGGGGGCGAGGGGCAAGGCTAAGAAGGCCGCTTAGGGAAGAGGCGAATAGGGAGTGGCGAATAGCGAATAGGGTAAAAAAAACCCCAGCTCGCGTTCGCAGAGGAACCAGCAAGTTCACGATCCTTATCTTCCTATTCGCTAGTCGCTATTCGCTTCATGAAAATTCGGGAGGAATTTCTGCGATGGGCATTGAAGGTGTTGGCGCTCGTGTAGCGCGCAAGGAAGACAGGCGGTTCATTACCGGCGCCGGCCGCTATGTCGACGACATGGTGGTTCCCGGCATGAAGCATGCGGCCTTCGTGCGCAGCCCGTACGCGCATGCACAGATCAAGAAGATCGATGTCAAAAAGGCTCAGGCCATGCCGGGCGTCATCGGCGTGCTGACCGGCAAGGAGCTCAAGGCCGACGGCATCGGCAATCTCATCTGCGGGTGGATGATTCATTCCAAGGACGGCTCGCCGATGAAGATGGGGGCATGGTCGCCGCTGGCCTTCGACAGGGTCCGCTATGTCGGCGACGCGGTGGTCATCGTGGTCGCCGAAACCAAGGGCCAGGCGCGCGACGCGGCCGAAGCGGTCGACATCACCTATAAGGAATTGAAAGCAGTCGTCGATGCTCCGAAGGCGCTCGAAAGGAGCGCACCACAGATCCATCCGGAAGCCGACGGCAACCTGATTTTCGACTGGGAGCTCGGCGACAGCACGGCGACCAACGCGGCGATCAAGGCCGCTGCCCACGTCACCCGCATGAAGATCGTCAACAACCGGCTGGTGCCCAACGCCATGGAGCCGCGTGCGGCACTAGGCTATTACAACAACGCCGAGGACCACTACACGTGCTGGACGACCTCGCAGAACCCGCATCTCGCGCGCCTGGTGATGAGCGCCTTCTACAATGTCGCGCCGGAAAACAAGCTGCGCGTCATCGCGCCGGATGTCGGCGGCGGCTTCGGCTCGAAGATCTACATCTATCCGGAAGAAATCATCTGCCTGTGGGCCTCGAAGAAGACCGGCGTGCCGGTCAAATGGGTGGCCGACCGCACCGAGAGTTTTCTCACCGACGCCCATGGCCGTGACCATGTCTCGACAGTGGAAATGGCCTTCGACAAGGACAACAGGATCACCGGACTGAAGGTCGACACCATCGCCAATCTCGGTGCCTACATGTCGCTGTTCTCGTCCTGTGTGCCGACCTATCTCTACGCGACGCTGTTGTCGGGCCAGTACGATATTCCGGCGATCCACGCCAATGTGCGCGCCGTCTACACCAACACCGCGCCGGTCGACGCCTATCGCGGGGCAGGGCGGCCGGAGGCCACCTATCTGCTCGAACGCACGATGGAGACCGCCGCTCGCGAATTGGGCGTGTCACCGGCGGAGCTTCGCCGAAAGAACTTCATCACATCGTTCCCGCACCAGACGCCGGTCATCATGAATTATGACGCCGGCGATTATGCCGCCTCGCTCGACGCGGCGATGGCGGCTGCCGATTATGCCGGCTTTGCCGAGCGCAAGGCCGCCGCCGCAAAGAGAGGCAAGCTGCGCGGCATCGGCTTGAGCAATTATATCGAGGCCTGCGGCCTGGCGCCGTCGGCGGCGGTCGGCAGTCTTGGAGCGGGTGTCGGCCTTTGGGAAAGTGCCGAGGTGCGCGTCAATGCCGCCGGCACGATCGAGGTGCTGACCGGCTCGCACAGCCACGGCCAGGGCCACGAGACGACCTTCGCGCAACTGGTCAACCAGCGCTTCGGCGTGCCGATAGACAGCGTCTCGATCGTCCATGGCGATACCGACAAAGTGCAGATGGGCATGGGCACCTATGGTTCGCGCTCGGGCGCCGTCGGCATGTCGGCCGTCGCCAAGGCGCTCGACAAGGTCGAGGCCAAGGCCAAGAAGATCGCCGCGCATCTGCTCGAGGCCGACGAGGGCGACATCGTCATCGAAAACGGCGCGTTGAAGGTCACCGGCACCGATAAGAGCGTGCCGTGGTTCCAGATGGCGCTTGCCGCCTACACGGCCCACAACCTGCCCGGCGGCATGGAGCCGGGGCTGAAGGAGACGTCGTTCTACGATCCGTCGAACTTCACCTTCCCGGCCGGCTGCTATGTCTGCGAGGTGGAGATCGATCCGGAAACCGGCGTCACCGAGATCGTCCAGTTCGTCGCCGCCGACGATTTCGGCAACATCATCAACCCGATGATCGTCGAAGGCCAGGTGCATGGCGGCGTCGCCCAAGGCATCGGCCAAGCCTTGCTGGAAGGCACCCGCTACGACGCCAGCGGGCAGCTTTTGACGGCGAGCTATATGGACTACACCATGCCGCGCGCCGACGACCTGCCGTCGTTCAAGGTCTCGACCTCGAACACGCCGTGCCCGGGCAATCCGCTCGGCATCAAGGGCTGCGGCGAGGCCGGCGCCATCGGCTCACCGCCGGCGGTGATCAACGCCATCACCGACGCCATCGGCATCACCGATATCGCCATGCCGGCATCGCCGTCCACGGTCTGGGCAGCGATCCGGGCGACGAAACACTGAAACAGGAGTGAGTAGTGAATAGTCAGTAGTGAATAGTTACGATTGAGGCAAAATCGACCGGCATTACTACTCACTACTCACTACTCACTACCAACTACCCACTATTTCACGGGAGACTCCCAATGTACTCAGTCAACTATCACCGCGCCGCCTCCGTCGCCGATGCCGCCAAGCTGCTCAAGAGCGGCGATGCAAAGCTTTTGTCGGGCGGCATGACGTTGATCCCCGCGATGAAGACACGGCTTGCCGCGCCTTCCGACCTGGTCGACCTGTCGCGGATCAAGGACCTGCAAGGCGTCAAGGTGTCGGGCAAGACCGTCACCATCGGCGCGGCCACCACGCATCACGATGTCGCCAGCGACGAAAAGCTGAAGAGGGCGTGTCCGGCGCTCGCCCATATGGCGTCCCGGATCGGCGACCCGGCGGTGCGCTACAAGGGCACGATCGGCGGCTCGATCGCCAACAACGATCCGGCGGCCGACTATCCGGCAGCACTTCTGGCGCTCGACGCCACCATCGTCACCAACAAGCGCGAGATCGCCGCCGGCAAGTTCTTCACGGGCCTGTTCGAGACGGCGCTGAAAGACGGCGAGATCATCACTGCCGTGACCTTCACCGCGCCGGCCAAGGCGGCCTATGAAAAGTTCCGCAATCCGGCCTCGCGCTATGCGATAGTCGGGGTTTTCGTGGCCAAGGGCAAGGACGGCGTCAGGGTCGCCGTCACCGGGGCCGGCGACGACGGCGTCTTCCGTTCGAAGGAAATCGAGGCGGCGCTGACCAAGAGTTTCACGGCCGCCGCCCTCGACGGCATGAAGATTTCGGCGAAGAATTTGATGAGCGACATCCACGCCTCGGCCGATTATCGGGCCAATCTGATCGCGGTGATGGCCAAGCGCGCCGTGGCTGCCGCCAACGGCTGAAGATATCGATTGCCGGCCCTGGGATTGCCAGCTTTGGGAAAGGGGCCTTCGCGGCCCCTTTTTCGTCGCTCTCGGGTCAGATGGCCGGACATGCCAGAGTGTTGCCATCTCGCACTTGCACAACATTCTATTGCACTGCAATATGCCTGGAGGAAATGCGAGCCGGGGCTCGGAGCGCACAGTCATAGTCTGCAGCCCTTTCGCATCATTCAAATGCGAAGGGACCGGCATGACGGATATCTCCGCGACGCAGCTTGTCGTGTCTCGGTCCGCCGCCGACACATCGTCACGAACAAGGCTGGCCTATCTCGACGGATGGCGCGGCCTGTCGATCGCACTGGTGCTGATCGGCCACTTCTTTCCCGTTCCCGGAATCAACCTCGGTGTCATGGGCGTCGAGTTCTTTTTCGTGCTCAGCGGCCGGCTGATGGCCGAGATTCTCTTTATCGAACGCTATCCGCTCAAGGCGTTCTTCAAGCGCCGGTTCTCCCGCATTTATCCGGCGCTGCTGGTTTTCGTCGTCGCTTCGATGGTTGCCTTGTCCGGCACCTTTGTCGCCTTCAAGTGGAAGGCGGCGCTGACGGCGCTGACATTCACCTACAATTATGCCGGAATTCTCGTTAGCCGCGCCGGCGCGCTCGACCATATCTGGTCGCTGTGCGTCGAAGAACATGCCTATGTCATCCTGGCGCTGATCAGCTTTGTTGTTTCGGGGCGTGCCCGCGTTGTCGTGCTGCTCAGTGCGCTGTCGGTGCTGGCCATGGCGAACGGCGCGATTTCGTACTGGGTCTTCGGCATGGACTACGAATCCACCTATTGGCGAACCGACGTGCACATCGCCTCGATCCTGCTGTCGGCGGTGATATGTCTGCTCAAGGCCGACGACAGGCTGCCGGCCTTGTTCAAGGGGCCGCATGTCGCGGTTGCGGCGTCCGTCGGGGCGGTTCTTCTGTTCATGGATATGGTGCCGACGCCAATCCACTATCTGATCGCGGTGCCGCTGTTGGCGCTTGCCGTCAATTCGCTCGACTTCAGCGCTCGTTACCTGACCGGATTTTTGTCCGCCTGGCCTATGGCGACGCTGGGGCTGTGGTCGTATTCGCTCTATCTGTGGCAGCAGCCGTTCTACAAGTTCGTCTATTCGCAGGGCAGTGCGCCGCTGCTGATGCTGGCCGGGGCGTTCGCGTGCGCTTTGTGCAGCTATTACATCGTCGAAAAGCCGGCTCGCGCTTGGCTGAACCGCAACTGGTAGAGTTGTCGCCTCAGCCGGTGATCTGCCTGGTATAGTAGCGCACCGCCTTCTTGCCGCCATGGATCACCGCATCGCCGACCTCGACGAAGCCGAGCGCTGCGTGAAAGGCATCCGAAGCCGGATTGGGCGGCTCGGCATTCACCTCGCAAGTGACGACGGTCTGGCCGGCACGCGAAACATGGTCGAATAGATCCTCATAGAGCCTGCGGGCATGGCCGCGGCCACGCGCTTCTCCCGCGACGACGACACGGTCGACATAGACGAAGCGCGGATAGCGCTCGCGAAACCACAGGAAGTTCGGGCTGTCGTAGCGGGCCTGCTGGTCGAAGGTCATGATGAAGGCTTCGAGCGCACCGATGCGACGCGCATAAAACGCCTCGCCGAGCAGGAAGGACAGGCGCTCTGGCTCAAGCCACGACAACTCGGCCGCGTGCTCGTTGTTGAGGGCGAGGACGGCGGGCTCGTCCTGCGGCGAGACTTTTTCGATCGGCAAGCGTGCTTGCGTCACGTGTTTTCTTCCTTCCGGGATCATGCTCTCGCCGCCGCAATCGTCGTCGCCACCAGCGCCGCGTCGGTCACCGTGTTGCGGTACTCGCGGTCGAGGTCGGTGCCGCCCATGCCAACCTGGGGATTGCGGTAGCGCATGGCGCTCGGCACGTCCTTGAGTGCGGCGAAGTGCATTTCCGTCAGTCCGGTTTTTTCCCGCACCTCGGCGATATTCCTCGGGTCGAGCCCGCCGCAGCCGAGAATGATGATGCGCTTCCCCGCCTGCCGGACGAGGTCCGCCAGCAGGGCTATGCCTTCCAATGCGGTGTCGCGCTGGCCGCTGGTCAGCACGCGGCCGACCTTGCTGCGGATCAGCGCTTCCAGCGCTTCTGCCGGATCGCGCGTCATGTCGAAGGCACGGTGGCAGGTCACGTTCAAGGACCCTGCCGCCTGTGCCAATTCGCTCATGCGCTTTTCGTCGATGGTGCCGTCGGCGCTCAGGCAGCCGACGACGACACCGGCCACGCCAAGCTCGCGCAGCGCGCGCACATCGGCGAGCATCGAACTGTATTCGGCCTCGCTGTAGAGAAAATCGCCGCCGCGCGGCCGCACGATGACGTGGAATGGGATCGTCGCCAGCTCAAGCGCGGCGCGCACGGTGCCAAAACTCGGCGTGATGCCGCCTTCGACGAGGCTGGCGCACAGCTCGACCCGGTCGGCGCCGGCGACCTGGGCGGCGAGCAGGCCATCTATGCCTTCGACGCAGATTTCGATCAGCGGCAGGCGAGGGCGTTCGGTGTCGGTCACGGGGGCATCCGTTGCTGATTCAAGACGTGCAGCCCTAGCATCGGGCCCCTTGCCGTGAAAGCCGGAACTATTGGCTCAACGCGCGACAGGTCGTTGCCGTTTGCATTGCCGCCAGTTCCTCACTTGACACATTCATAACCCGTGAGTTATGCGTCAATTCATAACCAATCAGTTATTGTTTTGCATGGACGGCGCGACATCC
Source organism: Mesorhizobium sp. M6A.T.Ce.TU.002.03.1.1 (assembly GCF_003997275.1). Lineage (NCBI taxonomy): Bacteria > Pseudomonadati > Pseudomonadota > Alphaproteobacteria > Hyphomicrobiales > Phyllobacteriaceae > Mesorhizobium > Mesorhizobium sp. M6A.T.Ce.TU.002.03.1.1. The sequence continues at coordinate 20,755 of NZ_RZTI01000021.1, read as the reverse complement.
GGCTCGGCAGAACGCACTCGCACAAAACACGTCTGAACGAGACCACCATGCAAGCAAGACTGAAAGACCCTGTGCTTCTCATTCCCGGCGCGCTGCAGGCGCTGCTCGCGCTGGACAAGTCGACGGAAACGGCTGACCTGCCCAATGTGACACGCAAGCTCGTCCATTTGCGCGCCAGCCAGATCAATGGATGCAGCGTCTGTATCGACATGCATGCGCGCGAATTGAAGAAGGCCGGCGAAAAGGACGAACGCGTCTTCACCGTATCCGCCTGGCGGGAGACGCCGTACTTCACAGACGCCGAACGCGCGGCTCCTGCGCTTGCCGAGGCAACAACCCGGCTCTGCGACCGGCCGGACCCGGTGCCGGACGCGATCTGGGACGAGGCCGCCCGGCACTATGACGAGAAGGCGCCTGCCGCCCTGGTCGTCCAGATTGCCCTGATCAACGCCTTCAATCGCCTCAACGCCGCCACCAGGCAGATGGTCGGCGCCTGGGGGTGAGCCGGAGCGGCTCGCCGATCTGCGCCGTGGCTGGTTTCGCGGCGGCGCGTCAGATCCGCAAATTGTGCGCGTTCGCGCGCACGAAGTCGATGAAGGCCCGCAGCTTGGGCGGGACGAGGCGGCGGCTGGGATAATAGAGGTGGAGCGGTTCGTAGCTGGGACAGAAAGGCTCCAGCACCTTGACCAGCGCGCCTGAGGCGAGAAGTGGCGCAGCGAGGCCTTCGACGGCGAAGGCAAGGCCAAGCCCTTGCGCGGCGGCGGTAATGCAGAGCGGAAGTGTGTTCACGATCAGGCGTGCGTCCGGCGTGAACTCGACATGGCGTCCATCGACGACGAACTCCCAGGGCGAGATTGCGCGGGTGCGGGTGAAGGCGAAGGCGATGCAGCGGTGGGCGGCGAGGTCGGCCAGCCGCGTCGGCGTGCCGTTCCTCGCCAGATAGTCCGGGCTCCCCAACACGACCGTCTGCAGCGGCCCGCCCAGACGCGCGCCGATCATATCCTTCTCGAGAAGCTCGCCGATCCGCAGACCGGCATCGAAGCCCTGAGCGGCGATATCGACGAAATTGTCGTCGAAGATCACGCTAAGCCGCACTTCCGGGTAAGCGTCCATGAATGGCCCCATCAGCGGCTCGATCAGCAGCGGCGCGGCGATCCACGGCAGGCTCAGGCGCAGCGTGCCGGCGGGGCGATCGCGGGTCTCGCGCAGCGCCGCGCCAGCTGCCCAGATCTCCTCGGCCGCTGGGCGCACGTGGTCGAGGTAGTGGGCGCCGGCTTCGGTCAAACCGACGCTGCGGGTCGTGCGGTTGAGGAGCCGCACCCCCAGACGCTCCTCGAGCCCCTTGACGGCCTCGCTCAACGAGGCCGGAGCGACGCCGAGCTCGGCGGCGGCGCGGGTGAAGCTCTTGGCCTCCGCGACCTTCACGAAGGCGACAATCCCGCTGAACTGGTCGAGGCGCATTGTGAGGAAATTCCAAATAGCCTTGTCGAACTATACGGATTTTTCCGGTGAACAAAAAGCGTCATGTTGGGTCCGACGAAACAGCAAGGAGACAGGACCGATGACCAGGCTTGCTTCGCTTGCCGCCGGCGCTCTCCTGGCGGTGTCTACCGCCCCCGCGAACAGCGGTCCGCAGGAAGACCGCAACATCCAGCTCATCAAGGACTATTACGCTGCTTACGCGACCGGGAATCCGGAGGCGGTCCGGCCCTTCCTCGCGCCCGACATCGTGTGGCGCATTCCCGGCCATCATCCGCTCGCCGGCGACAAGCGCGGACCGGAGGAAGTGGTCGCCTTCTTCCGTGGCCTGGCCGACGGCAAATTTAGGGCTGAGCCGATCTTCTTCCAGGCACAGGGCGACCTCGTCGTCGACATTCATCGCGGCTGGTCGAACGTCGGCTCAGGTCCCGAGATCGACCAGCTCTACGCCCTGATGTTCCGGATCAAGGATGGCAAGATCACTGAAGCACAGAATTTTTTGACCGACATGTACCAGTCGGACGCCTTCTACTGGGCGCACTACCCGCTGAAGCCACTGCCTGGCCGACTGACGGATGATCGCTGAGACGGTGGCTTTCCTCAACTTGCCGCGCTTCTCGCTCCAAACCAAAGGAGACTTGCGATGCTGAAAACCCTGACACTAGCCGCGGCAACCGCCGTCGCGCTCGCCTCCACTGCCTTCGCCGCACAGCGCGTCGAGCGCGTCACTTTCGCCTCGCATGGCGAGCAGATCGTCGGCGACCTCTATCTGCCCGAGGATCTGGACGCGATGGAAGCTCGGCCCGCGCTGGTCGTGACCGGCGCCTGGATGACGGTGAAGGAACAGATGTCGGCCCGCTACGCCCGCGAGATGGCCGACCGCGGCTTCGTCGCCTTGACCTTCGATTTTCGCGGTTGGGGCGAAAGCGGCGGCGCACGTCGCCAATACGAGGATCCCAGCGCCAAGATCGCCGATATCGAGGCGGCGGTCGCCTATCTCGCGACCCGGCCCGAGACCGACAAGGACCGCATCGGCGGGCTCGGCATTTGCGCCAGCTCCGGCTACATGGTCACTGCCGCCGCTAAAAATACGGCGATCAAGTCGGTCGCTCTCGTCGCACCCTGGCTGCACGACGCCGATGTGGTCGAACAGACCTATGGCGGCAAGGACGGCGTCGCCAAGCTTGAAGCCGCGGGCGATGAAGCCGAGGCGGCGTATCACCGCACCGGCAAACAGGCCTTCCTGCCCGCCGCCAGCCTGACCGACGATCGCGCGATCATGTTCAAGGTGCCTTACTACACCGAGCCCGATCGCGGCATGATCCCGGCCTGGCGCAACGAGGCCGATCCGGCCTTCTGGCGCGGCTGGCTGAAATTCGATGCGATCCAGGCTGCTCCCCGTCTGCATCAGCCCTTTGTGATGATGCATAGCGAGGCGGCTGCCATCCCGCAGGGCGCGCACAAATTTTACGCGCGGCTGACCGGGCCGAAGCAGGAGCTGTGGCTCGACAACGTCACCCAGTTCGACTTCTACGACCGTGCCGGGCCGGTGAAAGCGGCGAGTGACGCCGTCGCCGCGCATTTCCGCGCCACGCTGGGTAGTGCAGGGGAGGCGGGGCAATGAGCGCCGTCCCCCGCCGGCACGTCGTCCTGGCCTCGACAGTTTTCGCCGCGATCCTTGCTGCCACCTCTGCGTCGGCCTTGAACACCTCGCAGTCCACGGCTGCGCTGACGCTCGAAGACAGGACCGCCATCGCCGAGGCAGTGGCGGGGATCGGGCTCTATGCCGATTTGCGCGAATGGAACCAGGTCAAATCGTATTTCGCGGACCGCGTCACGACCGACTATACGAGCCTTTTCGGTGGCGAGGTCGCGACCAGCGACCGCGACGCGCTGATTGCCCAGTGGCAAGACCTGCTGCCGGGCTTCGACGCTACCCAGCACCTCATCACCAACATCGTTGTCGAAGGCGCGGGCAACGATGCCGTTGCGCGCAGCCATGTTCGCGCGACCCACTGGATCGACACCCGGTTCTGGACGGTCGGCGCCAGCTATCTCCACCGACTGGTGCGGACACCAGAAGGCTGGCGCGTCAGCGCCATCTCCATCCGCCGCTTGTACGAAGAGGGGAACCGCGCCGTTCTGGCCGCCGCCGCGGATCGGGTGAACGCGGAGGAGAATTGAGCAGCCGATTCGAGGTTGCTCGGAGCGTCATCAATGGGAATATTGATCGACATGTCGGGGTAGGCTTGGCGCATGCGGTATCAGTGCCGCGAACTGCGGAGGCAAGACATGACCCTTTCACTGCAGGAGATTTCGGATCGGCTTGAGATCGAACAGCTGCTTATTCGTTATTGCTACGCCGTGGACGATCGCGACTGGGAAGCCTATCGGAACGTATTCACACCCGATGCCGTGCTTGACGACACTGTGACGGGCGGAATCAGGAGCGGTGTGGAAGAGCATATTGCTTTCATGAAAGGCGCCCTGTCGAAGATATTGATCTCGCAGCATGCCATTTCGACAGTTCTTCTTGAAGTCCGAGGGGACGAGGCCAGCGCGCGCGTGCATTGTTCATGCCCAATGGTCGTCGACCTCGGCGAAGGCAAAAGGCAGGTCTTCTTCCAAGGGCTCTGGTATCGCGACCGCGTCGTGCGCACGACCGAGGGTTGGCGCATCAGCGAACTCGTCGAGGAAGGATATTGGACTCACAATTTACCGGAAGGGTTCACGTTCTGACCTCTGTGGCGGGCTGTAAGGGTCCGCCACGGACGCTGTGTTCAGAAATGCCAGCTACTGGCGCAACACCGTGTTCTTGGTGCCTTCTTCGACCTGATCTATGACCAGCAGCTTCACCGGATCGGCGCCGACATTGGTGGCCTGATGCCACTGCCCGATCATTTCGATGATGAAATCGCCTGACTTGTATGTGTTGCTCTTGCCGGTCTCGACATTGGTGACCTGAAGCGTTCCACCCTGGACATAGGCATAGCGGGGAAACGGGTGCTTGTGGACCGGCAAGGTCGCGCCCGGCGCGATCTCAAAGGACGAAACCAGGACCTGCACGTTTTTCTGCGGCAGCACTATCGGCTGGCCGGAGGCGGTTTCCGTGCGTGAGGCAAGTGGAGACACGACAACCGGCGTCCCGCTGCTGTCCAGCGCTTGAGCGGCATTCGCAAATAGCGAGGCCGCGAGCAGCAGCGTCGTCGATACCAGGATTTTTCGCATGATTCCTCCCAAGCCCAGCTTCACCATCGCGCAGCAAATATCCGCGCGCAAGCGTCTCCTTTCGCGAGGCTTAGGCGCCTCTCCTGAACATGCCAGGCGTCATGCCATGCGCAGCCCGGAACGTGCGGGAAAGATGGCTCTGGTCGGCGAAACCTGCCGCAATGGCGGCATCGGCGAGGCCGAGCCCCTGTTCGATCAAGGAACTGGCGCGACGCCGTCTCCGGTCGCGGATATAGGCTGCGGGCGTCAGGCCAATCGCCTTCTTGAAATCCCGGATGACCTGGAACCGGGTCACGCGCGCGGCGTCGGCAAGCCGCTGCAGGTTGAGTTGCGAGCCAAGTTCGCTTTCGACAAGATTCTCGTAGAGCGAGAACCTCTGCCACGATCCCGAGCTTTCGACCTCCTCTGCCAGCCCGCCCCAATCGCCATGCCGAACGATGAGATGCCTCAAGGCGACGAGCAGCGACGCTTCGGCCTGCGTCGCGTCCTGGGACGTCGAGCCTTCATGCGCCGCCGCCAACGCTGTTGCGAGACCGCCGTCCTCGATGATCGCGTGCGAGAAAATCGGAGCGCCGTCGCCTCCCAGCTCGCGCGCGACCGCCGTCATCAGCGGCACCGAGGGATAAAAGGTCCGGTAGGCCCAGCCTTCATCAGCACCTTGTTCCCCGTCATGCCACTCCTCGGGATTGACGACGGCAATAGTGCCTGCCGGAGCGACAACGCTGTGGCGTCCGATGCGAATGCGTTCGCAGCCAGAAGTAATCAGCGCGATCACATAGGTGGGGTGCGTGTGCAACTCGTAACGATGCTGCGTGAAGCGCGCCTTGAACAGGCCAAGGTCAGGGAAGCAGGGATGACGCCAGTATTTACTGGTTTCGTTCGCGTGCACGTCTTTCGTCCCTACTGCGGTCAATCTGGTTCAAGACGCCTCTTGTGCGACCTTCTAATCGTGATTCCGATCAAACCGCCCCCGTTGCCGGCGTAGAAGGAGAGCATCGTGCTCCATAATGACCCCATCGCCGCCCTGACGCCAGAGGTCGTAGCCTGGCGCCACCACATCCATTCCAATCCCGAACTCGGATTCAACGAGCACGAAACCGCACGCTTCGTCACCGAGAAACTGCGCTCCTTCGGCTTCGACGAGGTTCATGAGGGGATCGGCGGCACCGGTGTTGTCGGCATCCTGCGCAGCGGCACGGGCACACGCGCCATCGGTCTTCGCGCCGAGCTGGACGCGCTTCCGGTCGTGGAGAGGACCGGCTTGCCCTATGCCTCCAGGAATGAGGGCGTGATGCACGCCTGCGGCCATGACGGCCACACCGCCATGCTGCTCGGCGCCGCCAGACTGCTCAGCCAATCCCGTGCCTTCGATGGCACCGTCTATTTCATCTTTCAGCCAGCCGAGGAAAACGAAGGCGGCAGCATGCGCATGATCGAAGACGGCGTGTTCAAGCGCTTCCCGGTCGAGGCGATGTATGCCGTCCACAACTGGCCGGGGGTCAGGCTCGGCACGATCGCCGCTCGCGTCGGACCGCAGATGGCGGCGGTCGACAATTTCGAGCTGACTTTCGAAGGTCTTGGCGCACATGCCGCCATGCCACAGCTCGGCGACGACCCGATCCTGGCCGCGGGCGCGTTTGTCCAGGCCGTTCAGCGCATCGTCAGCCGCTCGGTCGACCCGCAAAGCGCGCTGGTCGTCAGCCTGACACAGATCCATGGCGGCAATGTCGGCAACATCGTGCCGGGCAGGGTCTGGCTGCAAGGCACTTGCCGGTTTTTCGAACCCGATCATTCCGATCACTGCGAGAAGCTGATCGACGAGATCGCCCGGGGCATTGCCGCGGCCCATTCGCTCAAGGCCACGCTCGATTACAAGAAGGGCTATCCGCCGCTCATCAACACCGCCCACGCGACAGCTCGCGCCGTCAAGGCGGCCGCCGCAACCGTCGGGAGGGATAACGTCTCGACCGAGTTCAGCCCGAGCCTGGGCTGCGAGGATTTCGCCTTCATGATCCGCGAGGCCGGCGGCTGCTACGTGTGGATCGGCGCCGGCGATGTCGGCCCCGGCGAGGGCCTGCACGGCGATCGCTATGTCTTCAACGACGAAATCGTGCCGACTGTGATGCGCTATTACGTCAATCTGGTTGAGCAAACGCTTGCCGTCTCGTGAACCGTCAGAGGGGAATTGATGGTCCAGCGAGAACTGCCGATCTGAACGCGCTTCGTCGTCAGCGCGCCAACCCGGCGCATTTCACCCGGCCGTGGCCTCGAGTTGCTCTACGGGAACGGGACTTCCGAGCGCCGCCTGCGCCGTATCGGCCTGGATTTCGTCGACATGCGCCATCACCAGAATAACTCCTTGAACAAGGTTGGGCTCACCCGGTTTTTTGGCGAGTGTCTGGAGAAGCCCACCAGCAAAGCCGCCGCAGGCTCCTCCGACGAGAGTCAGGCCAGCCGCCGCTCCGACAGGATCAATGCCGGTGGTTCCAAAAGTCCACAGGCCGATTAACAGACCAGCTGCCGCGCCAAGGGCGGCACCGCCCGGACCGCGCAGGACAGCGCCGATTTCGTCGTCGTAGGGTCCGATGACGCTGATCTGTTCGTGAGAAACTCCTGCCGCCTGAAGCGCGGCAACGGCACGCGCTGCCTGGTCGCGGGAATCGAAGAGTCTGCTGATTGTTCTCATTTGACGCTGCCCATAACATAGTCGCCCGCCGCTCGTTTAGAAGCGGCGGGCGTCTCCTCCCTCTCGTTCAGGTCACTGAATGATTTTGACGATCTTGCGTGTGCCTGGATCAACGACAACGGTCCGATTGTCCACGACAACGTACCGGTATTCGACGTCGGGAACTTCATGAAGCTCGACCGTATCGGGTAGCGTTGAGCCGATATTGAGTTCCACCCCGGGGAGCTCCACCGATGCGAGCGGCTGCTTTTCCACATATTCCCTAATGACGGTCTCCTGCTCAGGCGCGATGATCACGTCCTGAGCGGCAGCGGTGCCGACACCTGCCAATAGCAGAAATCCGGCGGCTGCAGTGGAAAGACGCATTTTCATGGTTGCCTCCTTATGTGAGCTCTCTTGGCATCATTCTTCGCGCTAGACTCCCTCAAACATGAGACCGCTGCAAACGTTCCTTGGCTGGGCTTCGGTCCGATCCGTGAGGCCCTGCCGTTGGACTTAAGTCTGATCTGCTGCGCGCAATGGGGCCGGATGTCGAGCGGTCCGGAACCGCGATTGCCCGGACTCGTTCGGCGCAAATTTACGGGACGAGTTCATGGAGAGGGGTGGCCGCCACCCTCATTCGGCAGCCCGCTTCCGACCGACATTTCTCACCCGTGTCAAACTCGCCAGGAGAAAGGAAATGGCCGACGAGAAAAGCAACCAAGACTTCCTCGACCGCAGGCGCCTGTCGGTCGACGAGTACTACGAGGTGGAACATTTCGCGCGAGAAAATGGCGTTTCGCCGAGCCAAGTCAGTAGGCTGATCAAAAAGAACGGTAACGATCGGATGACGCTCACTCAAGCGGTGAGAGCATTGCGCGACCAGAAGTGAAAAATACGCCGCACCTTCCGCCGCGATTGGCGATCAGGCGTTGCACCATCTGTGCCGGGGAGATCGAAAGCATCGGAACTGGCGCTTCATGGCTTTGCTGCCTCGCTCAACGAGGGCAGTGGAGCTTATGCGAAAAAACCGCCGGGTGTGGTTTCCGTCCAGTCTGTAAAGCCCTAAGTTCCCTAGGGATTGATCAGTTGCAGATCAAAGATGGCGTCGCTTAGCGTCGTTCGACAACAGATTGGCCGGTTCTCTCGAATCGCGCCGCTGGCGCGACGCGCCGCCGACTGGGCCGTTGGGGATATGGCGCCATACAGAGCGACAGGACTGATCGATCGATGGAACGCACTGTCGCTGGCCACTCAGTTTCTGCTCGCGGGCGGACTATTCTCGCTGTCGGCGATGATCGTGGTGGGAATTTCCGTGACAAGCCAGATAGAAGCCGCGGTCACCCGGAACTCGGCTTCTGCGACAGCTCTCTACGTCGACAGCGTTATCGCGCCGCTGCTCCCCGACATGCGCAGGAGCGAAGTGCTGGAGGAGAGCGTTGCTCATGCGCTGGATGAAACGCTGGGGCAAGGCGCGCTCGGCAAAAGGCTCCAATCCTTCAAGCTCTGGCGCCGCGACGGAACCATCCTCTATTCGACCAACAAAGATTTGGTCGGGAAGCGCTTTCCACCCAGCGACAATCTCCGGGCCGCATTCGCAGGCGACATGGTCGCTGAATTCGACAAACTCGATGACCTGGATAGCCAGGCTGAGCGGGACAGCGGCTTGCATCTTCTTGAAATCTATAATCCGGTACTTCAGCCGTGGTCGGGCGAAGTCGTGGCTGTTTTGGAATTTTATGAGATCGCCACCGATTTTGAAACGAACCTCCGGCAGGCACTCGTCCGAACCTGGCTCGATGTCGCTGCCGTCACCGCAATTTTTTTCCTCGGGCTTTCGGCGATCGTCTTTCGCGGCAGCCGCACGATTCGTTCCCAGAGCCGGTCATTGAAGCAGCGCATTGCCGAACTTTCCGATCTGCTTGCTCAAAACCGGATGTTGAGATTGCGGGTGCAGCGTGCTTCGCAGCGCGCCACGGCGCTTAACGAACGTTACCTCAGGCGGATCGGCGCGGACCTGCATGACGGGCCGGCGCAACTGGTTGCCCTCGCTGCACTGGGCATTGACAGTCCCGTGCTTGCCGATCCCGCCACGCCGGCTGCGGCGCGTGCACGCGAATTGCAGGCCATCAAGGCCAATTTGGACGACGCGATGCGAGAAATCAGGAATGTCAGCAAGGGCCTTGTGCTGCCGCATGTCGAGAATGCCGAGCTGACCGAAATACTCGAGCTTGCCGTGTGAGCGCACGAAGAGCGGACCGGCGTCAAAGTGATGCTGTCCATGACCGGGGGGCACACATCCTTGTCGCCAGCGGCCAAGATCTGCCTCTTTCGCTTCATCCAGGAGGCGCTGAACAACGGTTTCCGCCACGCCGGAGGTGCCGGCCAATCGGTCGCGAAACATTTCGACGGGGAGCGCGTTTTTATCGAGGTTTCTGATACCGGCCCCGGTTTTGACCCGAAGATCGTCCACCCTGAAGGGCTGGGGCTCGTCGGGTTGCGTGAGCGGGTAGAAAGCCTCGGTGGCCAGTTTGCCGTAACATCTTCACAAAATGGCACGATGGTGAAAATGGTTCTCAATACAGTTGAGATGGGACAGGCGTGATGCCAGCAGCCATAAAACTCGCCGTCATCGATGACCACCCGCTGTTCAGGGAAGGCGTCGTGCGCACTCTCGAGCAGATCGGCGGCTTCGAGATTATTGCGCAAGGCAGCAGCAGAGATGACGCCCTGCGGATATCGGAAGACCAGCAGCTCGATATTCTCCTGATGGACATCTCGGTGCCTGGAGGGGGCCTGAGTGCGATCGAGCCGGCTCTGCAGCGACACCCGGATCTGAAAATTGTGATGCTGACGGTTTCGGAGGAGAACCAGGACGTCGTGACCGCCTTGCAGAGCGGGGCACGAGGCTATGTCCTGAAGGGTGTCGGGTCGAGAACCCTGGCCGCCATACTGCGCACGGTGGCGCTAGGCGAAAGATATGTTTGCCCGCAATTGTCGGCGCGTGTGCTGGTCGACTTGTCTACCCGATCAACCACGACGGCGAAAGCCGACGTGCTGGCCGAACTCACCAGTCGCGAAAGAGAGATCCTGACGCTCGTTGCCGCGGGATTGAGCAACAAACGGATCGGTCTTCAGCTGAACCTGCACGAGAAAACCATAAAGCACCACATGACGCGCATTCTTTCCAAGCTCAACGTGAGCAACCGGACCGAAGCTGCGATGACGTTGCGCGACGCCACCGAGCGTCAGCATTCGCCTGTTCCCCATTCTGCCTGAAGCAAATGGGGCCTTGCGGCCCGTGAACTGGTCATCACTCGATCATGGCGAGCAGTCTTGCCCGATCGGAGTTCGTTGCCTGCCGCCGAATGATGGTGCGGCCCATGGCATCCCGCATTTCATAATGGCGACCGTCGATGCGCTCGCTGAGCCCGTTGGAATGCACCACACCCACACTTGGCCCGTGCACTTCGATCCGGTCTCCAGTGGCCGCATTGATATATAGTTTTGGCTTGTTGCCGGGGTTTACCGCGGTGACCGCATCTTCGGGGGGATTGTCTTTCGGTGATTTTGATTTGCCCTTGCCCGCGCCGTTGGAGTTTGAATTCCCGGGGGTTCCAGAATTTCCAGCGTTCCCAGAATTTCCAGCATTCCCGGAGTTTCCGGCGTTTCCAGAATTTCCAGCGTTTCCGGAATTCCCGTTGCCACCATTCTGTGCCCAGGCGACCTGCGGGCTGAGCGTCAGGGATAGGCGGTCTTGTCCCACACGGTAGGGGCTCATGACGAGAACCAAGGTCGATGCAGCGAGGCAAATGGCGACGCGAAGCCTTCGTCGCCGCACGACAGGCGTCATCAATAAATTTGCCAATGTCACGTTAGAAATATCCTCTAACCGTTACGGTCTGCGCTGCATTATGCCTATTGTTTCCGAGCCAATCCTCTGTGCGCTGCACCGACTTGTCACGCTTCCGCCATCACAAGGCGATGTCAAGGCCCACCGGTCTCAGGGGAGAAACCGGTGGGTCTCGCTAGCGCAGGAAGGGACTCATTGCTGCGCAAGCGTGTTGCCTTCATCGATCGGGTCCCATCAGCCGATAATAAGCCCAACGGCCGCAACCCCGAACACCAAGCCAAATACCGGGAAAAGCAGCCAACGTGCCTGCTGAATGCTGTGGTCCATTGCAGCCTCCTGTCAGGGGGGTCGGCATCGCAACGACGCCTGCCGGAGCCCGGTTCCTGAAACTCCCCTATTGGGGGCTTTTGCGATAGCAGCCCCGGACCAAAGCACTGCCTGTGCCAGCCCATGGTCTGCCAGCCGGTAGACTGAAGTCCTGCCCGGGGTTGATGAAGGCACCGTCGAGGGATGATCGATGAGGGTTCGGCCGGAAGGGTCCTCGACACGCAAAATGCCCGCCAGCTTGAACAGCGGGGTGTATTGGCGACGTAAATGGCTGTCGCCGTCCGATGAGTGGCCCTCCACCTTCAAACGATGAATGGTGAGGGGTCCGCCGCGGGTGCGGCGAGCCCCCTTCACGCCCGACAAGGGCGTTAGGTCAGAATAAGGACGATCTTGAGCGTATCCGGGTCGACGATGACGATTCGGCCATCAGCCAACACGAAATACTCGTAGGATTCGTAAGCCGGGACGATCTTGACAATTCGCGGTGGCAGACGATGCAGTCTGACCTTCTGCCGCGGGACCTCGATGCCCACGGAGATGTCAAAATCGATGTCGGAAACCGGTTCGACCTTCTCCTCCTTCAGGACCTGGGTGATTTCCGTTTTCTGTTCAACGGTCACATTCTCGATCGAGCCGGTCGAGGTCTCATCCTGCTGAGTGGAGGTCTTGCCCTGGGTTTGCTGCTCGGTGGTGGTACCGGCCTCGCCCTGGGACTGCTGCTCGGTCTGGACCTTGGCCTTGTCCTGCGCCTGTTGCTCGGTTGTGGTGCCAGCCTCGCCCTGGGTCTGCTGCTCGGTCTGGACCTTCCCCTTGTCCTGCGCCTGTTGCTCGGTGGTTGCGCCGGCCTTGCCCTGAGCCTGCTCATCGGTCCGCACCTTCGCTTTGCCTTGAGCCTGCTCCTCGGTGGCGGTACCGGTCTCGCCCTGGGTCTGTTCGCCCATCTTCGAGCCCTTCGGACAATCGGCCGAGCCGGGTGCGCAACCGGTGCCGGCGCCCGGTTGGATTTCGGCCGGCTGCTGTTCCTGAGCAAGTGCTGCTCCACAGCCAACGCCGATGGCCAGCATACTGGTGATCAGAACTTTTTTCATGAGATAATCTCCTTCGAAAAGTCTGTCCCTTCAGGGGGGGAACCACCTCCAAGAAATTTTGTTCCAGGCGAATTGACCAGGCGGAGCACTGTACGCGTTCCACAGCGACCAATCTTCGAACATGAGCCTGCGGTTTTTCCTTTGAGAATGGAACACTGTCCCGCCACGAAAGTTTAAACGCCAGCAGCATCGTATTGTCCCCTCATACAAATGCTGCGAGATCGGTGGCCCCGATCAGCCCGCGTCCTCTCCCCGAGGGCGCGGGCTTTCTGCTGTTGTGAGAGCCTGCTGTAGATCCGCATGCAGTCTCAATCTTACGATGAGTTTGCTTCAATCCCCAAATTGATGTCCTTCCTTGACAGCAAAAAGTGCTGTTCACATATTTTCCCGCAGCCGTCGCTCACGGCTCTCGTGGAAGCTCAAACACTCGTTCAGTTGAATGGAGGTTCTAATGAACGACAGGACTTTCGACCGGCCTGTTTTCGTCAAGAAAGGGGCGTTTATGGTGGAGGAAATCGGATGCTTGGCTGATGCTTTCGAGTTCCTGGAGGAATGGCCGAAGAACCGTAGAGGGCCAATCTTTGACACGGCGTTCCGAGCTTGCCAGCGCGCTTATGATAGCCAAGTTCCCATTTCAGTTGCACGCGAAGCTTTTGCCGGCTTCGCCAGATCGGCCAAAATCCTAGCGGACGTCTCTGCAGCTATGCCCTGGATGACGGCACCGAAAACCGGTCGTGGTGGCGTGACGGCCTAACCGATGTAGTGCCTGGCGAAAGATGGCCGGCGCCGCAGGGGGCGGGGAAGGTGGGGTTGCCTAGGTTGGCGCCGGCCAAGCGGCGTTGGGGTTCGCCACGAAGAAAGAGTAGCAAAATTCGCCGGATTGATTATGGCGTGATCGCGGAAGTTCGCCGGGTCTAGCCATAGCAGGCGCACCTCGATGCTTCCGATCCTGTCCCGAGCTGGGCGAGATACATCAGGGTCCGGCTGCGTACAACAGGCGCAGAACGCCCGTGCTGCTCCAATATGCGATCATGACTTTGGTCATGAGATTTTTCTTTCCAAAGCTATAGGATCCGCTCGCTCGTGGCAGGCTACGCCGCCATATTTGCGGTGACTGTCCGGTGAGTCGTGGCCGGTCTCAGACATACCGGCTGCTAACGATCTGGCCACTCGGCTGTAATGCCGGACGAGACTCGTGTTTTACGACGGCTATATTAAACTGGATTAAATCGCGGTTGACCATACTTCGCCACTTTATCAAGACTAGCCCGGTTTCACGGTTTTTGTCTTTGATAAAAGGCGGCGAAATAGTAAGGTGGCCTGTAACATTCGCTTTAGGGAACTGAGCCTCAACTTTCGTTTAAGGAGAGATCATGAACAAGATCATGTCGGGTTTGCTAGCGGTCGCGTTATCGGTATCGTTCGCGACCACCATAGCAGTGCCTGCTGACGCAGCTCAGGTATTCCTGCCGCAAGCGCCGTCCGTTTCGACTGATGTGCAGACGGTTGACCATAATCCGTGGGGGAAGCGCCACAACCGCAAAAACCGCAAATTTTCGCGCCACGATGGCTCCCACTGGAACGGCCATCGCGGTTATCGTGAGTACCGTCGCGGCCATCGCCGTCATGGCGACTACTGGTTCCCGCTGGCTGCATTCGCCACCGGCGCGGTGATCGGCAGTGCGATCATCAACAACAACCAGAACCGTGTTAATCGTGGCGACGCCCATGTCGAGTGGTGTTACGACCGGTACCGCAGTTACCGCGCGTCCGACAATACGTTCCAGCCCAACTACGGACCTCGACAGCAGTGCAATTCGCCCTACTGATTCGGCGAGCTGAGATGTTGACAGAGCCCGTGCCGGCGACGGCGCGGGCTTTTTATGCCGACTGACCGCATCACCGCACCCCGCTTCGGCGGGGAGGCTGCCATTTCCTGATAGCTTCAATGGGTATGCGTGGAAATTGGCTCCCCGGGCCGGATTCGAACCAGCGACCAACCGGTTAACAGCCGGTTGCTCTACCACTGAGCTACCGGGGAACAGACGCTCTCATGTGAGTGGCGCAGCCTATAGCAAACCCGTTTCGGCTTTGCAAAGAAGCATTTCGTATTTTTCGGCGCTTTTTCGCGCGACGACTTCTCGCAATCATGTGCGCGCGTCCTCATATGAGCCGTCTGACGGGCTGCGCGGAACCGAAAAGGTGGTTGCGGCATTCGTCAGCTGGTGCTTTTACTTTGCCCGAACGGACCACCAACCAGACATGAGCGCAGCAAGCCACAACCATCCACCGGCACGGAAAATATCGGTCTTCGGCCGTCAATTCACCATGCCGCGCTCGCGCGGCCTCAGGATTGCGATCGGCGTCGTGCTGATCTTCGGCGGCATTCTCGGCTTCCTGCCGATCCTGGGCTTCTGGATGATTCCGATCGGATTGCTGGTGCTCTCCTACGAGTTTGCCTTGGTGCGCCGCCATCGGCGCCGGCTCGTCGTGTGGTGGGAGCGGCGGCGGCGGCCGAACTGACGACGTGGCAAGCCTCTGTGAGGGGGGCGTCTTTCCAGCCCGACTCAGCCCCGGCTAATGCCCGGAGCGCTTTCCCGGCCCTCGCAATTCTCCTTCAGAATGGCGGAGCCTTCTGCTTACCCGACGTAGGGTCCAGGCCCCAGGCTTCTCTTTGCCATATTCCGTACTTAACGGTTAACTAATGTATTAATTGCAGCATGCGTATCGACGATTCGACACGTGGCATCATGGCCCAGAGGAAACCGTGCGGAATGCACCATGGCCGCTTGACGGCATTTTCGCCGCAACCTATTGGAACCGGGTGGAACGCCGGGAGCAATGAGGCCTCGTGGCGGAGTGGTTACGCAGAGGACTGCAAATCCTTGCACCCCGGTTCGATTCCGGGCGAGGCCTCCAATTGCCCAAGCTCCCGCGCACCAGCGCCAGGGGGCTCGAGTTCCGGTCGAAATGAGCCGCGGTCCCGGCGCGGCAAGCGGATTGGTTTGGGCAGATTGGTTGGAACATGAGCGCTGATTTTGCCGAACGCCGGGTGAAAATGGTCGATGGCCAGATCCGCACCACCGACGTGACCAGCGCGCCGCTGCTCGACGCAATGCTGGTCGTGCCGCGCGAGGCCTTTGTCGCCCCCGTTCAGCGCGATCTAGCCTATATCGACGAGGACATCCGCATTGCCAATGGAGCGGATGGCCCACGCTATCTCATGGAGCCTTCGCCGCTGGCCAAGCTGATGCAATTGGCCGAAATCGACCCTGGCGATTCGGCTCTCGATGTCGGCTGCGGCACCGGCTATGCGGCGGCGATCCTGTCGCGGCTGGCAAAGTCGGTCGTCGCGCTGGAAAGCGATCCGGCATTGGCCGAGACCGCCATGTCGACGCTTTCGGCGCTGGGCTGCGACAACGTCAGCGTGGTCAAGGGATCGCTGCCGGAAGGCCATGCCGCGGAGGCGCCCTACGATGTTATTTTCATCGGCGGCAGCGTGGAGAAAGTGCCGGCGTCTCTGCTCGACCAGCTTGCTGAGGGCGGCCGTCTCGTCGCCGTCGAAGGGCAGGGGAATTCGGGTGTGGCCCGTTTGTTTCTTAAAACAGGGGGGGTTGTAACCGGAAGAGGGGCATTTAATGCGGCAATTAAGCCACTACCGGGATTTGAACGTATCCGTGCGTTTGAGTTCTGAATGATTTTGGCTTGCAGCAGAGGCGTTGTCATGTTCGCTTGCGCTTGAACAATCGTTGCTGATCCGCATGACTGGGGTACTCTTGGGGGCTGACAGCAGGGAACCTGAAACACACCGCGCCGGCTGCTCGAATGAGAGAAGCCGGCGCGGTGCGGTTCCCATGCAAAACGAATGAGGGAATAACGTGCCGTCTTTACGCAAGAGTCTTTTTGCCGCCGTCCTTGTTTCCGCGACCGCGCTTTCTCCGGTGGCCGCCTCGGCGGAAACCATCCTTGGTGCACTTTCAAAGGCCTACCAGAACAATTCCTCGCTCAATTCGGCTCGTGCCGGCGTCCGCGTCACCGACGAGGGCGTCGCCATCGCCAAGTCGGGGTGGCGCCCGACCATCACCGGCTCCGCGAGCATCGACTACTCCAGCAGCCATTTCAATGCCCGCGGCAATGTACCCGGCGTGAACCAAAGCACGCGTTTGACCACGGGTAACTTTGGCGTCCAGATCGACCAGACCCTGTTCGACGGCTTTCAGACCAAGAACAATGTCGCCGCCGCTGAATCGCGAGTCCGCGCCTCGGTCGAGAGCCTGCGCAACACCGAAGAGAATATCTTGTTCAACGCGGCAAGCGCCTACATGGACGTGATTCGCGATCGGCAAGTGGCGGTGCTGACGGAGCAGAACCTGCAATTCCTGACCGAGCAGGCGCGCGCGGCGCGCTCGCGCTTCGAAGTCGGCGAAGGCACCCGCACCGACGTCGCGCAGGCCGATGCCGAGCGCTCGTCCGCCGTGGCGGAACTGGCCGCCGCCCGCGCCCAGGCGCTGGCAAGCGCTGCGACCTATCGCCAGATCGTCGGCGATGAGCCAGGCAGGCTCAGGGCCGCTTCGCCGCTGTCGAAGCTGTTGCCGTCGAACCTCGACGCGGCAATCGCGATTGCATCCATTGAGCACCCCGCCATCCTCGCCACCCAGCATCTGGTCGACGCGGCGGCATTTTCGGTGAAATCGGCCGAAGGCGCGCTGCTGCCGCAGCTCTCGGCCTCCGCCGGCGTTTCCAGCGCCTATCAAAACACCGTGCCGCGCTTCGATCCCGGGCAGGGGCGGGATGGCACAACCAATTCGGCCAGCATCGGCGCCACGCTGACTATACCGATCTATTCCGGTGGACGGAACTCGGCGACGGTGCGCCAGAATAAGGAATCACTCAGCCAGGCGCGGATCGAGGTCGATGTAAGCCGCGACACCGTGCGGCAAGCCGTGACCTCGGCGTGGACGCAATATACCGCCGCTCAGCAAACCGTCGTAGCCAACAGGCAGGTGATCGCCGCCGCGCAGCTTGCCTTGAGCGGCGTCATCGAGGAGCGCAATGTCGGCCAGCGCACCACGCTCGACGTTCTCAACGCGCAGGCCACTCTCATCACCGCCAAGATCAACCAGGCCAGTTCCGAACGCGATTTGGTGGTGGCGAGCTATGCCATCCTGTCGGCGGTCGGTCGCCTTTCGGTCGATCGCCTCGCCCTTCAGGTGACGAAATACAGACCTGAAGAACATTACAATGCGGTCAAGGACAAGTGGATCGGCCTGCGCACGCCAGACGGCCGCTAATCGCTCCACCAGTTCCAAATTCCGCCCAATTTCCGGCATTAGAGCCCGCGCGTTCCCAAGGAATGCGCGGGCTCTAATCTGTTGAAATCCAACACACCCTCAGATTGGGGATTCTCGTAAGGCGATCCGTCGGTTACGCTGTTGCCATGATTCGAATCCGGCGTGGCCGGACTGGAAATCTGCAACGAGTCACAAGGGCGGCGGATGTGACGATGGCGACGGCAAGCAGCGTGCAACGCGAACCTTCCATGGAAGAGATACTGGCTTCCATCAGGAGGATCATCGAGGACAATGATACCGGTCGCAAGCAGCCGGACGAAGCGGACGACCTGCTGCAGGATTTGGCGTCGGTGACTGTGCCAGCACCGGTGGCCGGGGCGCCGCCGGAGGCAGGCAGGGCGCCGTCGGGGGCAGGCGGGACGCCGCCGGAGGTGGATGCGTTTCGCGCCGAATTGCGTCCGGGATTTGACGCCAGAAGGCCGGCCACGCTGGCTGAGGTGCAGAGGCCTCCATCGGCCGCCGAGCCCGTCGTCGCGCGCATGGAGCCGCCGGTGCGTTCCGATCCGGCTCCGCTCAAAGCTCCCGTGACGCTTGCCGGGGTCGCTGGCGAGCCGGCCCCGACCGCCAAGCCGGATGCGACGGCAACGGTTGCGGAAACGACCGACAGCATCGTTGCCGACTGGCGGCGTGAGATCGCCGCAGTCGGCGAAGCGATGACCGCGGCCAAGCCGGACAGGGCTGAAGTGCGACTGGCGCCGGATGCCGAACCGAAGGCCGAGGTTTTCGAGGACGCGGCCGAACCTGCTTTCGAGCCGGCTCCGCCGCAAAGCGGATTGGCGCGCCCGGCGACAAACGAGGCATCGTCGGCTCGTCCGGCGATCCTTTCCGAACATACGGGCCGGCAGGTCGCCGCCGCCTTCGGCGAGCTTTCCGATGCGTTCGCCAGCCGCAGCAAGAAAACCTTCGACGAGATGGCCGAAGAGATGCTCAGGCCCATGCTGCAAGACTGGCTGGACAACAATCTGCCGACGCTGGTCGAGCGGCTGGTGCGCGAGGAAATCGAACGCGTGGCGCGCGGCGCGCAGTAACAAATCCGACAGCGGATGAGACCACCACCGCGGCGGCGGTCTCGTTGGCCTGGGAGCTCAACCGCTTTCAACCGATGTGGCAAAGGCGATCAGGTTTCCGTCGGGATCTGCCACGATGAAGGTGCGGGCGCCCCACGGTTCGGTCCGCAACGTCTGATGAAAGCTGGCCCCAGCCGCCTGGTACTCCAGGAACAGCGGCTTGATGGCGTCGACCGCGATGGTTGCCGACAGCAAGTCGTCTCTTGCTCTTAAGCCGTTGTCGAACAGAGGCTTGTCGACATGGCGCAGATTCAACCGCGCGCCGTCGCGAAAGACCTGGGCATAGAAGGGCGGTTCGCCATAGGTGAAGCGCGTCGTGAAGCCGAGCTTCTGTTCATAGAACGCACGGGCGGCAGCGATGTCGCAGACAAAAAGCTGCGGCTCGGCCAAGGCAAGGAAGGGTTTTTCGGCATCGGATGTCGTGCTGTCGGTCATGGTTTGAAGGCCTTTCTTCAGCGCCTGCCAGCTTTCGAAACCAGCCTTCTTGGCAACCAGTTCCTGGGCGTCAGCAAGCTTGAAGCTGTGATCCAGGATCTGGCGATCGGTCAGATGGCGCAAACGCGGCAGTATCGACCCGATCGCAGCCGCGACGGGATAGTACCGCTCGCGATGCCAGCGCAGGTGGAGCTTGGCCTGTTTCCTGAAGTTTTCGAAATTCGACATGTTCGAAATTCGGCTTGGGCGCGGTGAGGGTTAAGGTGTCGTAGGCGGGCAATGCCCCTCCGGCGGGTAGCCGATGCGCCCTACAGCAGCGTTGGCAAGGTATTGCGGTTCGCGATCGCCGGTCAAGAGGCTTGGCTGCATGGAGGATCGCTTATGCGAATTGCCTCGAACTATGAGGCCCCTATCTATTGGCCATGCCATCTGCGGCCGGTTGACTTGCCAACTGCCTTCCGATTTACACCAAACCCAACAATCCCGACAGCTCGGACGCCTTTCCATGCTCGAAAAAACCTACGACGCCAAAACCGTCGAGCCGAAGATCGCTAAAATCTGGGAAGAGGCCGACGCGTTTCGTGCCGGCGCAGGCGCCGAGGAGGGGGCCGAAGCCTTCACCATCGTCATCCCGCCGCCGAACGTCACCGGCTCGCTGCATATGGGCCATGCGCTCAACAACACGCTGCAGGACATTCTGGTGCGCTTCGAGCGCATGCGCGGCAAGAACGTGCTGTGGCAGCCCGGCATGGACCATGCCGGCATCGCCACGCAGATGGTGGTCGAACGCCAACTTATGGAGAAGCAGATCCACCGCCGCGACCTGACGCGCGATGAGTTCATCGAGAAAGTCTGGGAGTGGAAGGCCGAATCCGGCGGCGCGATCTTAAACCAGCTGAAGCGGCTTGGTGCCTCGGCCGACTGGAGCCGAGAGCGCTTCACCATGGACGAGGGCCTGTCGCAGGCGGTGCTCGAGGTGTTCGTCACGCTCTACAAGGAAGGGCTGATCTACAAGGACAAGCGCCTTGTGAACTGGGACCCGAAGCTGCTCACGGCCATTTCCGACCTGGAGGTCGAGCAGCAGGAGGTCAACGGCAATCTCTGGCATTTCCGCTATCCCGTCGAGGGCGCGGTCTTCGATCCGGAAAATCCGAAAACCTTCATCACCGTGGCGACGACGCGCCCCGAAACGATGCTCGGCGATACGGCGGTGGCGGGGCATCCGGACGACGAGCGTTTCCGGCATCTGGTTGGCAAGAACC
>NZ_RZTI01000219.1:0-5419 GCF_003997275.1 Mesorhizobium sp. M6A.T.Ce.TU.002.03.1.1 | reverse complement strand
CCGCCGCCGCGACACTGCATGCTGCCACCCCCGCCGCGCTCGACCATTGCCTGCTTGCCAGTCTGTCGCCAGAGCCTACGCACGCTCGGGCCGCCGGACGGCTCGACCTGCGCCCGCTGCTTGATCTCGGCGTGAGCCACGGCGAGGGGGCAGGGGCGGCCCTTGCCGCGGGTCTGGTCAAGGCAGCCGCGCTCACCAGTTCGGGCATGGCGGCGGCGGTTCGTTAGGCGACTAGCGCCGCCGGGCGGCAACCGCCTTGGTCGGCAGTGCAGGCAATTCCTCCATTACCCGGCTCAGCGGGAAGATGGCGATGGCCTCGGTGCCTTCACGCAGTTTGGAATGGAGTTCGAACTCGCCGCCATGCAATGCGAGCAGGCTCTGGACGATCGGCAGGCCGAGCCCGGTGCCTTGTTCGGCGCTCTTGATGGCGATCGAGCCCTGGCCGAAGGCGGACAGCACGACCGGAATCTCGTCTGCCGGTATACCGGGCCCATTATCCCTAACGGAGAGGTATTGGCCGCCGCCCGCCGTCCAGCCGACGCGCACGCGGATTTCGCCGCCAGTCCCGGTGAACTTGATGGCGTTCGACAAAAGATTGAGCGCGATCTGTCGCACCGCGCGTTCGTCGGCGAACAGGCGCGGCAAGGCGCTTTCGAAATCCTGGACGATACGGATGTCCTTATTGCGCGCCTTCAGCTCCATCATGTGACAGCAATCCTCGACGACGGAGAGCAGCATCATCGGCTCCTCGTTGAGCTGGTAGCGGCCCGCCTCGATGCGCGAGAGGTCAAGGATTTCGTTGATCAGATCGAGCAGATGCTGGCCAGAGTCGTGGACGTCACGAGCATAGTCGCGATAGGTCGGGTTGCTCATCGGTCCGAGCACTTCGTTCGCCATTACCTCGGAGAAACCGAGAATGGCGTTGAGCGGCGTCCGCAGCTCGTGGCTCATCGAGGCCAAAAACCGCGACTTTGCCAGATTGGCGTCTTCAGCCCGTCGTCGCGCTTCGTCCGACATCGATTTCGCCGTGTCCAGTTCGGCGATAAGCGCGTCCTTTTCGGAGCGGAACGAGAGCAACATCAAGGACGAGCGATTGAGTTGGCGCGCCGTATAGACGAAGAAGGGCAGCGAGACGATCAGCAAACCGGCCATGATCAGCTCGACCGGAATCCACTGCCTCGTACTGGCATAGGCATAGACCGCGACCGGAACGGCAAAGGTCGACAGCAGCGCACCGCGCAGCGATGACGCGATGATCGCGGTCGCCGCCATGGCGAGCAGCAGCACTACCGCCTTAGTCAACTGGAACTGATCGACCTGGCAAGCGTCGCAACCGAGCCAGGCGAACCAAGCCCAGCCCAGGCCGCAAAGGAAGTGGCCTACCAGGAAATCGCTGTGCGTCTGCAGCGGGTTGAGTTCGGCAGCTTCCGTTTGATCGATGCGCCTCGCCATGAATACTACGATGGTGTAGCAGATGAGTGTAAAAAGCGCCCAAACGCCAATTTCGTTACCCACTCCAGCAAACAGACCCGTCGCGGCGGTCGCCAGGACGAGAATCGGAACGATGGTCGCGCTGCCTATCATCGCACGGGCGTGGAGTTTTAAGAGCTCGCGGTCGAAATCAAGATTTCCGACCTGCTGCGAAAGACGGTCGCGCGTCTTGCGCACCGCGCGCGCCACATCGCTGTTGCGATGGGGTTTCCTGCGGTCCACAATAAACTTGTCCGCTGTGGTCGAGCGTTGCGAGGGCATGGAGACTTCAATTTATGCGGGCAGCGGTTTCAAATTGTTAAGCTACGTTCGAATGATTAACCAACGGTTTGCCATATGAGCCGTTCGTGGTCGTGGCGACCGCGACAGCGATACGTGCCGCCGCGGCCGCGAAGCCTGTGGCGCCGGCTGGGGGACTACGCACTGGCCGTCATCGTCCTCGGTCTGCTGATCCTTCTGGCAGCGCGCCTTGACCGGATCGAGACGCGCAAGACGGAGGGTGCCGCCGTCGTCAATGACGGCGATACGATCACGCTCGGTACCGAGCGCATCCGCATGCGTGGCATTGACGCGCCGGAATATTCGCAAATCTGCCGTAAGGACGGTATCGACTATGCCTGCGGCAAGCTGGCACGGCAGTCGCTGGTGAGGCTGATATCAGGCAAACCCGTCTCCTGCACCGGCTGGCAGCGCGATCGATACGGCCGGCTGCTCGGCGATTGCAAGGCCGGCGGCAAAGATCTCAACCGCGCCCAGGTCGAGGCCGGCTGGGCGGTTGCCTATGGCGATTTCGAAACCGACGAAGCCGCCGCTCGTTCCGGCAAGGCTGGCATCTGGGCCGGCACGTTCGACGAGCCGCACGATTGGCGCGAGAGTCACGATCACGAGGTTGTCGAAAGAAAGCATGGCAGTCTGGCTTCG
Organism: Mesorhizobium sp. M6A.T.Ce.TU.002.03.1.1; assembly: GCF_003997275.1. NCBI lineage: Bacteria > Pseudomonadati > Pseudomonadota > Alphaproteobacteria > Hyphomicrobiales > Phyllobacteriaceae > Mesorhizobium > Mesorhizobium sp. M6A.T.Ce.TU.002.03.1.1. Next base: position 3,007 of record NZ_RZTI01000219.1, on the reverse strand, counting down.
ATTGGCGATGCCTTGCGAGAAATTTTTCGCTTCTGGTGAGCAGCAACCTTATAATTTGTCGGATCAATCAGGAGGATGGAATGAAACTCTTCGATGGCGGCCGCGCTCCCAATCCACGGCGGGTACGCGTCTTCCTTGCCGAAAAGGGCATTCAGGTTCCGCTGGTGCCTGTCGATATGGGCGCGATGGAGCACAGAGAACAGACGGTCAGTTCGCGCAACCCGCTGCAGCGCCTGCCGGTGCTCGAACTCGACGACGGCACCGTCATCACCGAATCCGTCGCCATCTGCCGCTATTTCGAGGAACTGCATCCGGAACCGGCTTTGTTCGGGCGCGGTGCGCTCGGCAAGGCGCTGGTCGAGATGTGGCAAAGACGCATGGAGCTCAACCTGCTCGGTTGCGTCGCCGCCGCGTTCCGGCACACCCATCCGGCGATGAAGGAATGGGAGGTTCCGCAAATTCCCGAATGGGGCGAGGCCAACAAGCCGAAAGCCATCGAATTCCTGAAATTCCTCGATGAGGAACTGGCGAACCGGGAATTCATCGCCGGCGAAACCTATTCGATCGCCGACATCACCGGGTTGATTGCCGTCGACTTCATGAAGCCGGCGCGTATCAAGGTGCCGGAGGAGTGCAGCAATGTACTGCGCTGGCATCAGGCAGTCTCCAGCCGGCCGAGCGTCGCCGCCTGAGTATGAGTTCTCCGAGAATGAACGACGAGCTGGAAAACTTCGCGGCGACCGTACGCACCTGCCGAATCTGCGTCGAAAACCCGGTCGGCCGGCCGTTGCCGCATGAGCCGCGCCCGGTGCTCAGGCCGTCGTCGAGCGCCCGCATTCTGATCGCCAGCCAGGCACCGGGCACCAAGGTGCATGTGTCAGGCATGCCGTTCACCGACGCCTCCGGCGATCGATTGCGAAATTGGCTGGGCGTCAACAGCGAAGAATTCTACGACACGACAAAGTTCGCCATCGTGCCGATGGGTTTTTGCTTTCCCGGCCAGGATGCCAAGGGCGGCGACCTGCCGCCGCGCCGCGAATGCGCACCGGCCTGGCGCGCGCCGCTGATGGCACTGATGCCGCAGGTCGACCTGGTGCTGACGATCGGCCTCTATGCGCAATCCTGGCATTTGGGCGCAGCGCGCCGGCCCTCGCTGACGGAGACGGTGATGAATTGGCGCACCATCTGGGATGCGCCCGGCAACCCGAAAGTGCTGCCGTTGCCGCATCCGTCGTGGCGCAACACCGGCTGGCTGAAGCGCAATCCGTGGTTTGAAATGGATTTGCTGCCGTTTCTGAGATCGGAAATCCGCTATCGCCTCGGCTGAAGCGTGAGCAAGAAATCACTCGCTTTTGCGCTATCTGACAGAATTTCTTTCTTGTGAATGGCCTAAATAAGAAGGACTATAGCCAATCTATTCCAAGTCTATCCCTGTGGGAGCACCCAATGGACCGCCTTGACAGAAAAATCCTCCGCCTCTTGCAGGAGGACGCGACGCTCGCGGTCGCCGATGTCGCCAAGAAAGTCGGACTGTCGACCACGCCCTGCTGGCGGCGCATCCAGAAGCTCGAGGAGGAAGGCGTCATCAAGCGGCGCGTCGCCATCCTCGATCATGAAAAGGTCAATGTGCGCGTCACCGTGTTCGTGTCGATCCGCACCAATTCGCACAGCCATGAATGGCTGCGGCGCTTTTCGGAGGTCATCCAGGAATTTCCGGAAGTGGTCGAGTTCTACCGCATGAGCGGCGACGTCGACTATCTCTTGCGGGTGGTGGTGCCCGATATCGCGGCTTACGACGCCTTCTATAAGCGCCTGATCGCCAAGATCGAGATCCGCGACGTGTCGTCGTCGTTTGCCATGGAGCAGATCAAGTACACGACCGAAATGCCGCTGGACTACATGGTGCTGGACAAGGAATCGGGCGCGAACGCTGCTTGAGGTTTTTTTGCTTAGTTCTTCTTTTTGTTGAGAAAACGCCACGGTGAGTTTGCCGGCTGCGTGATCGTATCCGGCACCACATCGACGTCCACCACCTCCGCCTTGCGCACCGCGTAGCCTGACTGGATGACGCTGGCACCGTCGACGATGAAGAGCTGACTCTTCTCCATGCCCGGCTCCAGGGCGCCGGTCACGGAAACCGGCTGGTAGGCCTCCGACATCCTGTAGGGGTGCGCGGGCGTGACGAGGACGATCTGATTGGGCGGCGGCGTCGGCATGTGACTGCACGCACCCGTCCACGGCACCAGCAGGAACTGGTAGACGAGATCGCCCTCGCGATCGACCGGTAGCGCGTATCCCGCCAGTTGGATGGTCTTGTCCTGCAGATTGAGAGACAGCGTCTCGCCATGATCAGGCATTTTTGCCGCGATCATCGGCAGTCCGACACTTTCGGCAGCCGCTTGCGTCGCCGGGCGCAGATCCTTCCAGAATATACGCGCGGTTTCGGCGGAAGCGCTGCCCGCCGCGATGGAAATCAGCACGGCCGCCAGCGCCGCTGTCGATTTGAGACGATTGCTCATCGTGTGCTCTCCATTTGACAGGAGTTAAGCTGCCGTCGCCAACAGCGTCAACGTTCGAGCCGCATCACATGCCGGCGCGAGCCGGCCATGCCGATCTCGTGGAATCCGCGGGCCACGAACATGTCTCGAAAGCCCATGAAACGGTAACTCGGCGATGCCTGGTCGACCGGATAGGCCTCGATCGTCCTGGCGCCTTTGGCGAAGGCGTGATCGATGGCCGCGTCGAGCAGTGCGGTTGCCAGCCCGCGGCTGCGCAATGCCCTCGGCACATAGAAACAGACGATCGACCAGATGCCCGTTTCGGTATCGTCCTGCTGCGGCGACAGTTTGCGGTAGGTTTCGCGTGGTGCCATCGAGCACCAGCCTATGGTTTTGCCTCCGGCTTGGGCGACAATGCCGACCGGCGTGTCGGCCGCGATGAGCGCCATCATCGCCCGTTTCCTCTCATCGTTGCCCACGTGCTCGCGGTTTTCGAGATCGCGCCAGGC
>NZ_RZTI01000218.1:0-5544 GCF_003997275.1 Mesorhizobium sp. M6A.T.Ce.TU.002.03.1.1 | reverse complement strand
GCTCGATCGGCGCCTTCCATGCGATGTTGGAGATTGGCGAAGGTGTAGATGACAGCCAATCTCCCCCCTCGTGGGGGAGATGTCCGGCAGGACAGAGGGCGGCGCGAAGGAACTCATACTGTGCAAGAGTTCCCTCACCCTCACACCTTGACCAGCTGCTCCACGCGGTCTTTCTCGCCAAAGATCCTGATGTAACGCTCGATCTCCTTCTCGTCGCCGGTCGCCTTGGCCGGGTTGTCGGAGAGCTTGACCGCCGGGCGGCCATTGGCCTCGGTGACCTTGCAGACCAGCGAGATGGCGTCGAGCCGGTTGGTGTCGGTCGGCGCGCAGCCCTCGAAATCATTGGTCAGGTTGGTGCCCCAGCCGAACGACATGCGCACCTTGCCGTGGAAATGGCGGTAGGTTTCCTCGATGGTCTCGACCTCGAGACCGTCGGAGAAGATCAGCAGCTTCTGCCTGGGGTCCTTGCCCTTTTCGCGCCACCAGGAAAGGATCTTTTCGCCGCCTTCGATCGGCGGCGCGCTGTCGGGGCGAAAACCGGTCCAGTCGGCGATCCACTCCGGCGCATCACGCAGGAACGCCGCGGTGCCGAAGGTGTCCGGCAGCACGATCAGCAAATTGCCGCCATAATAGCGCTGCCAGTCCTGCAGCACCTTGTAGGGCGACTGTTTCAGTTCCTTTTCCGAATTGGCGAGCGCGGCGAACACCATCGGCAGTTCATGCGCGTTGGTACCGAGCGCTTCGAGGTCGTTGTCCATGGCGAGCAGCACGTTGGAGGTGCCGGTGAAAGCCTCGCCGATGCCTTCCTTGAGCGCCTCGACGCACCAGCGCTGCCACAGGAAAGAATGGCGGCGGCGTGTGCCGAAATCCGAAATGCGGATATCGGGCAGCGCTTTCAGCCGCTCGGTCTTGGCCCACATCTTGGCCTTGGCGCGGGCATAGAGCACGTCGAGCGCAAAAGGTCCGAACGCCCGCATGGCCGCGCGTGAACGAAGCTCATTAATGATTGCGAGCGCCGGGATCTCCCACAGCGTCGTGTACATCCACGGACCGCTGAAGCTCAATTCGTACTGGCCATCGCGCTTGGAAAGCTCGTATTCCGGCAGTTGGAAATCTTCGAGCCAGGCGAGGAACTCCGGCTCGAATATCTGCTTGCGGCCATAGAAGGTGTTGCCGCCAAGCCAGATCATCTCCTTCTTGGAGAAGCGCAAGGTGCGGGCATGGTCGAGCTGATCACGCAGTTCCGCCTCGTCGATCTCGTCAGCAAGGCGGACCGAGGTGGTGCGGTTGATCAGTGAGAAGGTGGCATCGACCTTGGGATACATGCCCCAGATCATCTGCAGCATCAGCAGCTTGTAGAAATCGGTGTCGAGCAGGCTGCGGACGATCGGGTCGAGCTTCCAGGTGTGGTTGTAGACGCGCCGCGCTATATCGGTCTTAGTCATGTCTCGATGCCGCCTTCACTGCTCGCTTCCTGCGGAAGCCTCTTAGCATTGAATTTTTGAATGCGCTTCCCGCTTTGCGGGCTGGCCCGACAAAAAGAGAGCCGGCGGCATGTATGCGGCTTCGGCAATTGCAGCCTCAGGACGCGGTTTTGTTGCCGACCACTCGCAGCGCCGGGCGCTTCCTGCGGATGCCGATGCGGCCCGCCACCGGCGCATCGGCGCGGCCGTCAGCCTGCTCCTTTTCGGCAAACAGCCAGTCGATGAACAGCTGCACGATCGGCGCCGACCTCATCTCGTTGCGACAGACGACGTAGAAATCGTCGACCGCCGGCACCGACAGGCTGAACGGCGCGACAAGCAGCCCCCTGGCGAGCAGCCCGCTTGCCGTCACTGTATCGCCAAGCGCCACGCCATGACCATGAACCGCAGCCTCGCTCGCCATGCGCGCGTCGCCGAGATGATGGCGGCGGCCGCGCTCCAGGTCCAGCGCGTCGGCGGCGGCCAGCCAGGTGTGCCATTCACGGCCGTCGTCGCCATGCAGGAAGACATGATCGGCGAGATCGCGCACGGTGCGGATCGGACGGTTGTTGATCAGCGTCGGACTGACCACCGGGAACAGCTCGAGGCCCGACCATTTGCGCATCCAGCAATCGGTCCAGCTGCCGTCGCCATAGTGCACGCAGATGTCGATATGCGGCGCGCGGATGTCCTTGGCGTCATTGGATGGGATCAGCGTCAGCCTGATATCAGGGTATTGCGAGGTGAAGCTGCCGAGCCGCGGGATCATCCACAGCAGCAGCAGCGCCGGCACACAAGACACCGACAAGGCGCCGGTGCTCGCCGGCCTGGTCATGCGCTGCGTGGCGGCAGCGATGCCGTCGAAGGCGGTCGACACTGCCGGCAGCAATTCGGCGCCGTGCGGCGTCAGCTTCACCCGCTGACCGGCGCGCTCGAACAGCTTGACGCCAAGCGATTGTTCGAGCGCCTTGATCTGATGGCTGATGGCGCCATGGGTGACGTTCAACTCAGCTGCCGCCTTGGTCAGCGAGGCGTGACGCGCCGTCGCCTCGAAGGCCCGCAATGGATTCAAAGGTGGCAGACGCTTGGCCATCAGATTCCCGCTGGAGCACGATCCCGAGAAGTGGGACCCGGTTTTCGGACAAGGTCGTGCTCAACATTGATGTGAGATTTCCTCACAGCGAAGACCCTAACAATATCAATTGATTTTTCAATGCGGCTACAAGACACTTTGCCCGGGAACAGTATCAAGACCTGAAATGCGCAGGCAGCCGGCGGGATGGCGACCGTCATTGATGGCCGCACTGCGCCAGCCATGGAGGACCGACATGGGTTATAACAGCGGCAAGCTCGAAGCGTTGCGTCGCAAATATGGCGAAAGCCATGGCGGCGAGATGTTCGACCCGAAATTCCGGAAGGTCGCCGACAAAATCTTTTCCAAGAGCGGCACGCGGCTGGCGCCCTATTCCGGCATCCCGACCTTCCTCGCCGCGCCCTACCGGCAAATTGCCGCCGACAATCCGGATTTCGGCGATCTGCAGGTGGCGATGATCGGCGTGCCGATGGACCTCGGCGTCACCAACCGGCCGGGCGCCCGCTTCGGGCCAAGGGCGCTGCGCGCCATCGAGCGCATCGGGCCCTACAATCATGTGCTGGAATGCGCCCCGACGCACGAGCTGAAGGTGGCCGACATCGGTGACGTGCCGTTCCAGAGCCGCTACCGGCTAGAAACCAGCCATGACGACATCGAGCGCCGCACCAACCAGATCGTCGACGCCGGCGTCATTCCGCTTTCGGTCGGCGGCGATCATTCGATCAGCCATCCGATCCTGAAGGCCGTCGGCAAAAAGGCGCCGGTCGGCATGATCCACATCGACGCCCATTGCGACACCAGCGGCCTGTTCGACATGACCAAGTTCCATCATGGCGGGCCGTTCCGCAACGCGGTGCTGGACGGCGTGCTCGACCCGACCCGCACTATCCAGATCGGCATCCGCGGCTCGGCCGAATATCTATGGGAGTTCACCTACGAATCCGGCATGACCGTCGTGCATGCCGAAGAGGTGACCGGCCTCGGCGTCCCCGCCATCATCGAGAAGGCGCGAAAAATCGTCGGCGACGGGCCGACCTATGTGTCCTTCGACATCGACAGCGTCGATCCGGCCTTCGCGCCGGGCACCGGCACGCCGGAAGTCGGCGGGCTGACGACGCGGGAAGTGCTTGAACTGCTGCGCGGCCTGAAGGGCCTCAACATTGTCGGCGGCGACGTCGTAGAGGTGGCGCCGCAATATGACGCGACCACCAACACGGCACATGCCGGCGCGCAGGTGCTGTTCGAAATCCTCAGCCTGATGGTCTTCAGCCCGGCGATAACAGGCAAGGGAGCCTGAGGGAGCCCGACACCAATCCAAGGCGACCGCCGCGCTGGAGCCGGCGGCCGCATTCAAACAAAACAAGCTTCCAGCAGGGGAACGACAATGACATTTCAAATGAAGATCAAATCATCCATCGCCGCCGCGCTGATGCTCGCCGGTTTTGGTCTCGCCACCCAAGCCGCCAATGCCGACGCGGTCGATGACATCACCAAGGCCGGCGCCATCAATGTCGGCATTTTCTCCGACTTTCCGCCCTTCTCCTCGGCCAGTGCCGATATGAGCATCAAAGGCTATGACATCGACGTGGCGCAGTTCATCGCCGACCAGCTCAAGGTCAAGCTCAATTTGGTCAGCGTGACCGGCCAGAACCGCATCCCGTATCTTACCGACAAGCGCGTCGATATCCTGATGAGCGTCGGCTACTCCAAGGAGCGTGAGCAGGTGATCGATTTCGCCGCCGCCTATGCACCCTATTATATCGCCGTGATTGGCCCGGCCGCGCTCAAGGTCGAAGGCAAGGACGACCTCGCCGACAAGTCGATCGCCGTCAACCGCGGCACGCTGGAAGATACGTCGCTTACCGAGGCAGCACCCGCCTCGGCCGATATCCGCCGTTTCGACAACTATAATTCCGTCATCCAGGCCTTCATCTCGGGCCAGACCCAGCTGATGGTCGTCGGCAACGACGTCGGCGCTCAGGTGCTCGCCCGCCAAGAGGCGCTGAAGCCGGAGCAGAAGTTCCAGCTCCTCACCTCACCCTCGCATATCGGCCTCAACAAGAACGAGGACCGCCTGAAGCAGGCCGTCAACGACGCGATCGCCAAGATGCTGGCCGACGGCAAGCTGGACGAAAGCTCGAAGGCCTGGCTCAAGACGCCGCTCAATCCCGACAACCTCAAGGATTGATTCCTAGGTCAGGACCTATCATGGGCTACAGCCTCGACTTCGGCTGGCTTGCCGATGCGACAGGCGCGATCGCGCGAGGGGCGGCCACGACGATCCTCTTGATCGCCGTGACCACGCTCGCGGGAACGTTCCTCAGCATCCTCGGCGCGGCGGGGCGGCGAAACGGCCCCCTGCTGCTCAAGCGGGCGATCGGCGTCTATGTCGAAATTATCAGGAACACGCCGTTCCTGGTGCAGCTGTTCTTCATCTTCTTTGGGCTGCCCAGCATCGGCATAAGGCTCGATCCGGTGCTGGCCGCCATGCTGGCGATGACGCTTAATATGGCGGCCTACACGATCGAGATCGTCGGCGCCGGGCTCGACGCCGTGCCGCGTGGGCAGACGGAAGCGGCCCTGGCGCTTGGCCTCCGGCCGCGCCAGGTCTTCGTCAAGATCGTGCTGCCGCAGGCGCTCAAGGTGATCTTTCCGGCGTTGACCAGCCAGATCGTCATCATGATGCTGGAGTCCGCCGTCGTGTCGCAGATCGCGGTGCGTGAGCTGACCTACGAGGCCGACATGCTGCAGGCGCGCACCTTCCGCGCTTTCGAGACCTATTTCGTGGTGACAATGGTCTATCTCGTCCTGTCGATGGGGCTGCGCCGGCTGCTGGTCAGCGGCGGCCGCCGCGCTCTGGGAGCCGGCGTGTCATGATCGAATTCACCTTCTGGGATATCGTCCGCAACCTTCTGCTCGCCGCCCGCTGGACGGTGCTTCTGTCATTGTCGGCCTTCGTCGGCGACGGTGTGGTCGGCATGGTCGTGC
>NZ_RZTI01000217.1:0-5587 GCF_003997275.1 Mesorhizobium sp. M6A.T.Ce.TU.002.03.1.1 | reverse complement strand
GGCTGCCTAAACCGACAAAGGCCCCGCAAGGGCCGCCGAAAACCGCTCTGCCGGCCTTCAAAAAGGCCCTCACTGACCACCGAACTCCACTTCGCTCCCCGTGCAAAGCCCTCACAAGGGGAGAAGGAAGAGGCGCGCGAGGCGCAACGCCGTCGATCCTCCTTCGGAGCCCGCCTTACCCGCCTGCGAATAGCATTATGCATTGCGCAACATGAACGTTGGTATATATAATTTCATCCCATGAAAAATGGCTTCGGTGATCGCCGACAGCCGACATCATGGGACCTTGATGGCTCGCAAGCTTGAGGGCGCCGAAAGACCGGCGATCGATCCGCGGATCACTGCTTCGGCAGCACTGCAGCCATGACGCGACCCGTCCCGCACGACATCTTCATCAAATTGGGCGTCATTCCGTCTGCGCCGGCAGCAATGTAGTGCCTACGGCCTTGCGCAACGACCAGCTTTTCCAACACAATCAAAAAAGACGAGAAGAAGGGAACGAACGATAACTTCCACCAGAGCTTGACAGGAGAACAAGCATGTCACTGCGGAGTATGATTTCGAGACTATCAATGGGAGCCTTAACACTTGCCGCGGCAAGTGCATTCACGCCTTCGGCCCAGGCTGCGGCGCCGGAATCGAACGACCCGATCAAGATCGCGCTGTTCGACTGGACCAGTGTCAATCTGAACGCAAAGATCCTCGGCGGCATTCTTGAAAAGCTTGGATACACGGTCGAGTACCCGACCGCCGACTATCTCTCCAGCCTGACCACCGGCCTCACCAATGGCGACCTCTCTGTCGCCATGGAATTCTGGGACACGACGGCCGGCGAAGCTATGAAGGCCTCGGATGCGACCGGGCAGACCGAACGCCTCGGCAAGCTCGGGCCCAAGGCCAAGGAAGAATGGTGGTACCCCGAATATATGAAGGAGAAATGCCCCGGCTTGCCGAACTGGGAAGCGCTGAAGGACCCGAAATGCGCCGAAGCCTTCTCGACCGCCGAAACAGCGCCGAACGGCCGCTATCTCGGCGGCCCCGTGACATGGGAAGGCTTCGACGACGAGCGTGCCGCGGCGCTGAAGCTGCCCTTCACCGTCATCCATGCCGGTACCGATGCGGCGATGTTCGCCGAACTGGAATCGGCCTACCAGCGCAAGGCGCCGATCATGCTGTGGGTCTATTCGCCACATTGGGCGCCAGCCAAATACAAGGGCGAATGGGTCGAATTCCCCGACCATACGGCGGAGTGCTACAACGATCCGAAATGGGGCACGAACCCGGACGCCAAATATGACTGCGGCAAGCCGCATGGCGAGATCTGGAAATATTCCTGGGCCGGCATGAAGGACAAATGGCCGGTCGCCTATAAGGTTGCGAAAAACTACACGGTCGACACCGACGAGCTCAACAAGATGAGCGGCGAGATCGATCTCGAAAGCAAGACGCCGGAAGACGTCGCCGCTGCCTGGATCGCCGCCCACGAAGCCGACTGGAAAGCCTGGGCCGAGTGATCGTTCCAACTGGAAAACTGCGAGACCCGGTCATTCATGGCCGGGTCTCTATCCCATATTCCAGAAGGACGACTGCATGGCCGATACGACTGAACAGGTGCCGCACGCGGCAGGCATGCCAAACGATGCCCGCCCGGTAAAACTTGCCTGCCGCAACGTCTGGAAGCTGTTCGGCGCGAACGCGGCCAATTTCATCCGCCAACGCAACGGCAAGGCCAGCATGGCGGACGTCGCTGCGGCCGGGCTGGTCGGCGCCGTGCGCGCCGTCGACCTCGAAATCCGCCAAGGCGAGATTTTCATCATCATGGGCCTGTCCGGCTCCGGCAAGTCGACGCTGGTGCGCTGCATGTCGCGACTGGTCGAGCCGACGCATGGCAAGGTCGAGTTCGAGGGCAAGGATCTGCTGAAGATCTCCGATGCCGCGCTAATCGAGCTGCGGCGTCACCGCATGGGGATGGTGTTCCAGAATTTTGCCCTGCTGCCGCATCTGAACGTGCTGGAGAACATCGCCTTTCCCCTGGGCATCCAGGGGCAGGACCGGCCGACGCGCGAGAAGCGCGCGCGGGAAGTAATCGAGCTTGTCGGCCTGCGCGGCCGCGAGCATTTCTATCCGCGTGAGCTTTCCGGCGGCCAGCAGCAGCGGGTCGGCATCGCCCGCAGCCTCGCCACCAAGCCGGAAATCTGGTTTCTCGACGAGCCGTTCTCGGCACTCGATCCGCTGATCCGCCGCGAGATGCAGGACGAGCTGATGCGGCTGCAGACCATGCTGCACAAGACCATCGTCTTCATCACCCATGATTTCGACGAGGCCATCCGGCTGGCCGACCGCATCGCCATCATGAAGGACGGCGAGGTCATCCAGATCGGCACGCCGGAAGAGCTGGTGGTCAATCCGGCGACCGACTATGTCGCCGAATTCACCCGCGACGTCGACCGCGCCAAGGTGATCTCGGCGCGAAGCCTGATGCGCGCCTGCGACGGCACCGAGCATGGCGGCGCGGTTGCGCCGGATGCCAAGATATCAAGTTTTTCGGCAAGCATCGTCTCCGCCGGCAAGCCGTTCGCGGTGGTCAACGGCACCGGCAAGCCGATCGGCGAGGTCACGCCGCAAGCGGTGATCGATCTTCTGGCCGGCATCGAGCGTCCCGGGGCCGGCGCATGACGGTAACGGCAAGCACCAGCGAGGCGAGATCGCGGCCGGTTCAGATCTGGCTGGTGGTCTGGGCCTGCGCCCTCGCCGCCGTGCTTGCCGTATTCCTGCTGCAGGACAGGCTGCCATGGGCCGTCAACTATCCGGCCAGCGCAATCGTTCCCGTCGCCGACTGGGTCAGCGCGCTGATGAACCTGACGAAGTCGAACTTTTCCTGGCTGACGCGGTCGATCACCGCGGCGCTCAGCGTGCCGCTCGATTTCGCGCTCAATCTGCTCGCCAAGAATTTCAAAATCGGCCGTGGCGCGGATATGATCGTCTTGCCGCGCCTGTCCTGGGTCGGCGTCTGCATCGCTGCATTCCTGGCCGGACGCGCCGCCGGTGGCTGGAAGCTCGGCGCGCTGGTCGGCGGCTGTTTTCTCTACATTGCGCTGTTCGGCCAATGGACCAGCGCCATGCTGACGCTGGGGCTGATCTCCATCGCCGTGCCGTTCTGCATCGTCACCGGATTGTTCGTCGGCATCTGGGCGTGGCGCAAGCCATGGGCGGAGAGGCTGTTGATCTCCCCTGCCCTTGATCTGATGCAGACCATCCCGACCTTCGCCTATCTGATCCCGATGCTGCTTTTGTTCGGCAACAGCCCGGTTTCGGCGATGATCGCGACGGCCATTTTCGCGACGCCGCCAATGGTGCGCGCGACCATGCTGGGGCTGTCGCGGGTGCCGTCCGAAATCGACGATTTCAGCGCGATGGCCGGCTGCACGGCGCGCCAGAAACTGTGGCGCGTGCTTTTGCCCTCGGCGCGTCCAACGCTGATGGTCGGCGTCAATCAGGTCATCATGCTGGCGCTCAATATGGTGATTATCGCTTCGATGATCGGCGCCGGTGGCCTCGGCTACGACGTGCTGCTGGCGCTCAGGGCGCTGAAGGTCGGCGAAGCGATGGAAGCCGGCCTCGCCATCGTGGCGCTGGCAATCGCGCTCGACCGGCTAAGCCAGGCGATCGCGCGCAATCACGCGCAAGGCCATGTCTATCAGGAGGTGAGCCCGAGCTTTTGGCGGCGCTACCCCAATCTGACGCTGGCTATCGCCGTCCTTGCGGCCACGACGCTGCTTGGCCTGTTCGTGCCGGCCTTCGCCGCGGTGCCGAAGGTGATCACCTTCACCACCGCACCCCTGTGGAAGACAGCGGTGAGCTGGATCACGATCAACTTCTTCGACACGATCGAAGCGTTCCGCGTGGCCCTCATTCTCAACGTGCTGAACCCGGTGCGCGCCTTCTGCGAAGGCTTTCCATGGCTGGGCGCGGTGTTCCTGCTTGGCCTTGCCGGCTACCAGCTCGGCGGCCTGCGCCTGGCCGCCCTGGTCGCCGCGCTGACCGTCTTCTGCGCGGTGACCGGTCTCTGGGGAAAAACCATGGCGACGGTCTACCTCTGCGGCATCTCGGCCTTCATCGCTTGCCTGATCGGCATCCCGATCGGGCTGATGGCATCGCGCAGCGACCGCGTCGAGAAGATCGTCACGCCGGTCATCGACACGCTGCAGGTGCTGCCGTCGTTCTGCTTCATCATTCCGGTGGTGATGCTGTTCCGCGTCGGCGACGTGACGGCGATGATCGCCACGGTCGCCTTCGCCGTGGTGCCGGCCATCCGCTACACCAATCACGGCCTCAGGCAGGTGCCGCCGGCACTGATCGAGGCGGCAAAGGTGTCGGGCTGCACCAAGCGCCAGACGTTCCTGCGCGTGCAGCTGCCACTAGCGTTGCCTGAGATCATGCTCGGCGTCAACCAGACGATCCTGATGGCGCTGGCAATGATCATCATCTGCGCCATGGTCGGCACACGCGATCTCGGCCAGGAGGTGTTCATCGCGCTGTCCAAGGCCGATTCCGGCCGCGGCATCGTCGCCGGGCTGGCCATCGCCTTCATCGGCATCGTCGCCGACCGGCTGTTCAACGCCTGGACGGCGAAGGCACGGGCAAGATTGGGGTAGGATCGCGCGCCCCACCTTCGTCTTGCCCAAAATGCATCCCAAGCTGGCTTCATGCTGAAGCGCCCCACAGTGATTCTAGCTTTCCTCCTCATCCTTTCCGTCGCTGCTCATGGTGCGGATGGCCTGGAGGAGCGGCTTGAAAAGCTCTTTGATGAGGCCGAGCGCCTGACGCCGCTGCGCACGGTTGCCATCGCGCATGAGGGCGCGGTGGTGGCGGAACGTGGCTATCGCGGCCACTCTCCGGCACGTCCGGCCAACATAAAATCCGCCTCCAAGTCGATCATCTCCGCACTCGTCGGCATCGCCATCGACAAGGGCATGCTCCAAGGCATTGACCAGAAGATCGCTCCGCTTCTTCAGGCCGACCTGCCCGCCGATGTGGATCCGCGGCTCCAGCAGGTTACGATCGGTCATCTGCTTTCCATGCAAGCAGGGCTGGGTCGGACCTCCGGCCCAAACTACGGGCGCTGGGTGGCAAGCGACAACTGGGTGCGGGCAGCGCTCGCCATGCCCTTCGACGACGAACCGGGCGGTGCCATGCTCTATTCCACCGGCTCGACCCATCTCCTTTCGGCGATCCTGACGCGCTGGACCGGCCGCTCAACGCTGGAACTGGCACGCGAATGGCTGGGGCCGCAGGAGGGCTTTTCCGTCGCCGCCTGGGACCGCGACCCCCAGGGCATCTGTCTCGGCGGCAACCAGATGGCCATGAGCCCGCGCTCGCTGCTCGCCTTTGGCGAGCTCTACCGCAGCGGCGGGATGAGCCGCGGCGGACGGCAGCTCGTGCCGGCCGATTGGATCAAGCTCTCCTGGCAGCCACGCACCGCCTCCCGTTTCACCGGTGACGGTTATGGCTATGGTTGGTTCATGCGTCAGATCGCGGGCGAAGCGGTCTTCTACGGGTGGGGGTATGGCGGGCAGATGGTCTATGT
>NZ_RZTI01000216.1:0-5608 GCF_003997275.1 Mesorhizobium sp. M6A.T.Ce.TU.002.03.1.1 | reverse complement strand
CGGCCGTCCGGCCGCTTTCTGCGAACGCCTGCAACAGCCCGTCGGCCACTTCGCTGGCGGTGCCGTCGCCGCCCGCCGCGATCACCAGGTCGAAGCCGCTGGCGGCAAGGACGAGCGCCAGCCGTTCAGCGTCGCCGGTCGCCTGTGTTTCGCGCAGCTCGAAATCGCCGAAATGTCTCTTGAGCGAAGCATTGACCTCGGGCCAATGCCGTTTGAGCCAGCCGCCGCCGGCAATCGGATTGAGAATCACCCCGACCTTCAAGAACGTCCTCCCCAAAGGCCAGCAACGACACTGCTGTCCTAAAAGCCCTTTGCCGGCATTGAAGCCCGCGCCGCTCTGCGGAGCAAGGGCCGAATGTCTGATCATGCTGCTCGCCGCAGATCAGGGCGTGTCCGCCCCCCTGCATCTCGTCCAAAAAAACGCTGCGCCGCCGAGCTCAGTCCCCGATAATCCCGCTATTCACAGGCTCGTCGCTGTTTCGCCGAACGCTTATCCCCCGTATATTAAACCCATCTCAGGCGGCTACCGATCGCCAAGTCGAAAGGCAAGGCGAAACGGCGGATTTCCTGAGGCCCGTACGGCCCCGAATGAAAGCAGGCTTGCCTGTTTTGAGGAGGGATGCCGAGACCTACGGGGCCGCGGAAAGCGTGCGAACGCCTACGGCGGACCGATGCTGCCATGAAGGACGGCAAAAACCTTCGATGGCGCGCTGGACGAAGCTCGCAAGGGTAGAGACTGGCGAGGTCCCGAACGGACGCTGCCCTCGGGCAGTGGCTGGCAGGACCGTCAACATCAAGGCCGGCATGGCGCGACGTCTTTACGGAAGTTGCTGCCGCGACCGTGTCCTGATCTGACAGGGAGGCGCTGGGAGAAATCCCGGCGCCGACTGTCTTTGGGCTCCTGTCGCTATCCGACCGTCTGCTTCATTTGAACCAGCCGTCAGGTTCGAACACGTCTACGATTGGTGAGACCTTTCGGCCACAGTCAGCGGCCGTGAAAAATTACGCGGCGCACCGTCACGCTCATTCCACAATCGCGGCCAAATCCCGCCTTGATCCACAGCGATTGATGAGCTTTCAGCGTCGCGTGTCCTTTTCGGCCACGCGAACGATCCCAGTGATATTTGGCAGAGCAACTCAAAAGGCATAAAACCGTGATCAAGACCGCCCTTGTCGCGATGACCATCGTCGGTTGCGACTGCGACGCCAAGCTTTGCGAATATATCGGTGAGACGCCGGCCAAGTGGTCGACCATCGCCGATTGCGAAGCGGCCATGAAAAGCCAGATGCTGCACCAGCGTAATTTCAACTATCCGCTCGTCTCCGGCATCTGCCGCACGACGCAGACGCCGTCGTCACAGCTTGCCACGACGGCCTCCACGCCTGAGTTGACGACGGCAACGCAGAACGCCACCGACCGGCTCCCCTCAGAATTGAGCCGTCGCCCCAGCGTTGCGGTCGGGGCGCAGGCAACGGCGATGGAAACGGAGGCTGCCAGGCCGGTTGCCTATGAAGCGGCGGTCGATGGCGGTCGCGCCGTGCTCTATCGCAGGAAGACCGGCTACGCCGTGGTCAAGACCGACCTCGGCCGCGCCGCATCCGCAACGATCGGCCTGGCGAAGCGGTCGGCTGACTGGCTGGCGGCCAAGATGCCCAGCGGCTAACTCGCCGCCTCGTCCCTTGCGCCGATCTTGCGCACCAGCGCGGCCGTCGCCAGCATCGTGCCCATGTCTGATATCATCGGCGCGACATGCTTGGCATAGTCGAGCGGCACGGACATATCAGGCAGCTCGAAGAAGTCCTTGGTCTGCGGCAACAGCAGAAAACCGTCGCTGCCATTGAGCGCAACCCGCGCCGGATCATCAGGCCGTGTCTCGCTAAGCCATGTCAGTGCCTGCGCCAGCCGGCCGCTTACCAGTGGCTGCGCCGCCTCGACATTGTCGGTGCGGAAGTCGTAGGCGGCATCGAGCTCGGGCACGCCGCATGACAATTCCTGCATCTTGCTAGCGAACATGCCGCGGAAGAAACCGACGGCCATGTTGGCCCGCCGCGCCGCCACCAATATGCCGGGAAACGGCACGACGGTCTCGAAGGCGACGACGACCCCCTTGAATGCTATCGTTCCGCTCTTGCCCGTGCCTTGCCGGAGATCCACTTCGTAAAACTCGAACGGAAATCCCTCGTAGCGGCCGGATATGACGTCGTCGAAGCGCTTGCTGTTGAACGTGCCGATCGTCTCGCGCGGCAGCCGATCGAACGAATTCGGTGTCACGTCGTGCTCGTAGCGCATATCCCTGATGAAACCGAAGATGATCGGCAGCAGTGTCTTGCGGAACGATTGCTGCAACGTGCTCGTCGGCTTGACCGCCTGGAAATAGAGCAGGATCGCCGCCACGAACCCGACGACATAGAGCAGCACATGCGGCGTCGAGAACCATCGCTCGTAGGGATCGGCGACCATATTGAAGAGCCAGGCCATAAGCGCCACGAACACCAGCACCAGGCCGACGAACAGCGGCACCCGCCAGCGGACTTGCCGGTAGGCCGAAGCCCGCCTGGCCTCATAGGCCTCGAGATTCCTTTTGATGTCGGCGATGTCAGTTTCGTCAGGCATGAAATCCGCTGCTTCCATCGCCATCCCCGTCGAAAGACCGATCACCCAGCTCGGACAATAGCTGATTTTGCCGAAAGTCGCGCGACTACAGCGGTGGGATGGTGAGCCCGCACGATTTGTCTGAGCCACCAGTCAACACAGCCATCAATTCCCGTTACCAAAAACCGTATCCAGACGCGCCAAAACCTTTTGCCTTAATGCACCCTCCAGCGCCTCGACTGGAACCAGCCGCTCGTGGTCACCAGCCCGCAGCCGCATGAAGGGGTGCAGCCGGTAGGCGACAATGGCGCCACGCGTGCCGGCGTCAGCGCTGATATCCACGGTCAGGATGCCCCCGATGCGGCCGGGCCAGGGCTGGCGCGCAAAGGCGGTGCCAAGAAAATCGCCGAGCCCATAGGCGACGAGCGCCTTGCCGATCCGCTCCACCGGCTGCAAGACGTGGGCATGGTGGCCGGCTATCAGCCCGACGCCTTGCGCGGCCAAATGCTGTGCCAGTGCCCGCGTTGCGGCCTGGGGAAAGTGCCGGAACTCCCAATCCCAATGTGGCACCGCGCAGGCGAGGTCAACATCGCTGCCGCGTGGCCATTGTGCCGGGTCGCCTTGCATCGACACACGGCCCGCGAACGCAGCCGCGCCGGCATTGCGCCACAGCGTGAAAGCGGCAAAGCCTATTGTCAGCGGCCCGACCGCAAGGCGCTCGACCGGACCGGCGACGGCGGTACCGATGCTGCGGATGCCGAGACGGTTCAGCGCCGCCACGGTCTTGTCGAACCCGTCGACGCCCTGGTCGAGCACATGATTGTTGGCGAGCGACAAAACCAGCTTCTCATGCGAGATGCCGGCGGCCGCCAGCGCCTCGGCGAGAAACCGCTCGGTCATGGCATGATGGGTGCCAAGCTTCGTGCCCATCGCCGCGCTCGGTCGCTCCACCACCGGGCTTTCGCAATTGCCGACCACAAGGTCAGCGGAGGCGAGCAGCGCCTTGATAGCCGGGTCGCATTGCGGCGCTGTTCGATTGGCCACCGCCGAGATATCACCGACAAAGGCGAGCCGCACCGTTCGCGCCGGTGGCGGCTCGATCATCGTTCCTGCCGCTGGCGCAAAACCATCGCCGTCGCCACTAAGCGTCGGCTTCAGGAAACGTGGCAGCCAAGACAATTTGTAGGAAAGCGGATAGTTCGACACGCGCAGCCTGCACCGGAATGAACGGCCACGGTAGACGATGAGCCCGATATAGCGAAGCGCTTCCGTTCGGATTCATATGGGCGAGGCGCCTGCGACAGGCGCGACACGCGAAATGCATGTATGGTCGGCATGAAGCCCTGGAGGACCAAGATGACGCGATTTTCGAGCCTGCTGGCATTCGCCCTTATTCTGCTGCTGCCGGTTGCTTCCGCTGATGCCGCATCCCCCGAACCGGCCGCCCTGTTCGAGGCAAAAACCGTAGCGGACCGCAACAGCACGCTTACCGCACTCGAAGCCGCCGCGCCCGGTGATCCCGCGTCGGCTTACGCCGCCGGCGCCGGCCAATTCTTCACCGCGCTGGAGATCCTGGCCGGCGGCCTGCATCGCCACGGTTTCGAGAGCCCGCAATCGTTCATGCTGCCGCTGATGCGGCTGCCGGTGCCGGACAATCCCAATCCCGAACCGCTGACCTACGATGACTTCCGCGCCATCCTGGTCGCCTTCCGCGACCGGCTGCAGAAATCCGCCGCCACACTTGGGTCCGTGCCTGCCGGTGCCGATATCGGCATGGAGGTCGACCTCACGCGTCTCGGCATCGATCTCAACGAGGACGACCAGATCGCGCCGAACGAAAGTGCCGCCGCGATCATGGCGTCTCTGTCACGCGGCGGCGGTGCGCCAGACGCGGCCGCACCTGCCCTCACCTTCCGCTTCGACCGCGCCGACGGCTACTGGCTGCAGGGCTATGCCGAGTTCCTGATGGCGCAGGCGGACTTCTGGCTGGCGCATGACTTCAGGACCATGTTCGACGGCTCCTTCCACATGCTATTCCCACGCGCCAAGCTGCCGCTGCAGGACACGCTCGTTCCGCCGGACGGCGGCATGGGCGGAAGCATGTTATCGTCCGAATGGCGCTTGGCCGATTTCATCTCGCTGGTGCATCTGGTTAACTGGCCGGTGGTCGAGCCGGAGCGCCGGCAGGCGGCACGCCGCCATCTCATGGAGATGATCCGGCTGTCGCGCGAGGACTGGAAGGCGATCCGCGCCGAGACCGACAACGACCGTGAATGGCTGCCCGGCCCGCAACAGAAAGGTGCCAGCCCGCTCACCGGCCTGGAGGTCGGCGAGGAGCAGGTCCAAGCCTGGCACGCCGCGCTTGATATGGCCGAGGATCTGCTCGAAGGCCGCACCTTGCTGCCGCATTTCCGCATCGCCGACAAAGGCATCAACATGAAGCGCTTCTTCGACGAGCCGAAGCCCTTCGATCTGGTGCTGTCGATCACCGGCCCGGCGATCGCACCCTATCTCGAAAGCGGGAAGATCCTCACCAGCGAGGAATTTGACCAGATCCAGCGCCAGTTCGGCGGCGCCGGGTTTTTGACGTTTGCGCTGTGGTTTAACTGAGGGCGTGTTTCAACATCGCTCCTGACACCCTTGTGTCAGCAGCTTAAGTTCGTCCCGCGCCCCTCGTCACTCCGCTCTTTCCATTTCGGCCGATACCTCCCATATTCGGGGCATGGCCAAACTTCCTGACAAAAAGACGCCGCCGCCGGCGCGTGATGATCGCGCTTCGCCGCCCAAGCGGCGCAGCCCGCTGACCGATTTCCTCGATGCATCGGAGCCGTTGCACAAGGGCGGCTTCGCCGAGGCGCCGCAGGCCGAATTCTCAGGCACGCCGCTGACCGGCTCGATCGCCGATTGGGCCGAGCAGATAGAGCAGGAAGCCGAGCGCCAAATCTCCCCCCTTGAGGGGGAGATGTCGCCGAAGGCGACAGAGGGGGTCGGCAAAGGAAGTGCTCAGCATAAGGA
>NZ_RZTI01000215.1:0-5614 GCF_003997275.1 Mesorhizobium sp. M6A.T.Ce.TU.002.03.1.1 | reverse complement strand
GCCAACATGTTCCGCACGATCTTCACCCTTTCGGCGCTCGCCGCCGGGCTGCTCTCTTCGAGCGCAATGGCCGCGCCGACGGAAGACATCGCGCCGCGATCTGCCCGTGCGGCCGATGCCGGTGGTGTGCTGGTCGCCCAGAACGGTGATTTCGACGTCTATTATGACGCCAGGGGAAACCGCGTCATCGTCGATGCGGAAACCGGCAAGGTCCTCGCCATCCAGCCACCGCAGACCAGGTTCGATCGCCGTGCGCTGCGCCAAGAGCGCTTGCGCAATCTCGGACCGGTCGAGGACGACCGCTATTATCTCGACGATCCGGAAGACACGGCGCGTCTGCGCCGCAGGCAATTGGAAGAGGAAGGCCTGATCGTCGTGCCGCCGGTCGATGAATACGATCCCTATAGCGACAATTCGATGGAAGCTTTTCCCGAAGCCCCGCGGGATGACGGCAGCTATGGCAATAATTATCCGGAAGCGCCGCAGCCGGCAAAGCCGCGCACCGTCAAGCGCCAGCCACTCAACGAGGCTTCGATCGAGCCAGTCGAGCCGACGGCGCCGGGCGACCAGGCGGCGCTGCCGCCAAAGATCGGCGGCGAAACGGCGGTCGACCCGTCGCTCTCGCTCGGTGCGCGCCAGGATGTTGCTGCGTTGCAAGTGCTGCTCGACCGCGCCGGCGCTTCGCCCGGCGTCGTCGACGGACGCTTCGGCTCCAATGTCGACAAGGCGCTCGCCGCCTATAACGAGATCACCGGCAGCAATCTGAGGTCCACCGATGTGGTCGGCATCCAGGCGGCCCTTGAGCAATCCGGCGGCGATGCCTTCGCCTCCTATAATATCACGCCCGAAGATGCGGCCGGCCCCTATGTCGCCTCGGTGCCGGAAGACTACAGCCAGAAGGCGCAGCTCGACCGGCTGAGCTACACCTCCGTCACCGAAGCGCTCGCCGAGCGATTCCACATGGACGAGAACTATCTGAAGGCGCTCAATCCGGAAGCCAATTTCAACCGTCCTGGCACGATCATCAAGGTCGTCAATTTCGGCAGACTGGTGGCGAAGCCGGTGGCAAGCATCATCGCTGACAAGGGCAAGAAGCAGGTCCGCGCCTATGACGCGTCGGGCAAGCTAATCGCGGCCTATCCAGCTACCATCGGCTCGGCGGACACGCCTTCGCCCACCGGCACGCATGCGGTGTCGCGGGTCGCTCTCGACCCGAACTACACCTACAACCCGAACATCAATTTCAAGCAGGGCGAAAACAACAAGATACTGACCATCCCGCCGGGCCCGAACGGCCCCGTCGGCTCGGTCTGGATCGCGCTGGACAAGCCGACCTACGGCATTCACGGCACACCCGACCCCTCCAAGATCGGCAAGACCGAAAGCCATGGCTGCGTGCGGCTGACCAATTGGGACGCACGCGAGCTGGCCAAAATCGTGTCGCCGGGCGTCACGGTGGAGTTCATCGACTGAGCGCCATATCCCAAATCCTTCGCACGACAAGGAACCGCGGACGGGCGACTTAGAGGTCTCGATCCTGTTCTGGTTTCAACGACAGCAAGCCTCTGGCCGGTTGTTGCGGGCGCGTAGGAGGTCTAAGCAGGCTTCATGCGTTCTCCATGCGAAGTCGGCGCCGACGCCGTCCCCCTGGTCAGGCCGCTCCCGGCCGATACGTTTTGCCCGCAATCGCGGCGCAGGTTCGTGCTGATCGCGGCGATCCTGGCTTCCGCGCTCGGCTTCATCGACGGTTCGATCCTGGCTATCGCCACGCCGGCGATCCGCTTCGACCTCGGCGCCAGTTTCGCCGAGGCGCAGTGGATTTCCAACTCCTATGCGCTGACGCTTTCGGCGCTCATCCTTGTCGGCGGCGCTGCCGGCGACCGCTTTGGCCTGCGGCATGCTTTCGTGGCAGGCATCGCGCTGTTCATTGCCGCCTCGCTTGCCTGCGCGGTGGCGCCGAACCCGCCAGTGCTCATTGCGTTCCGCGCCGTTCAGGGCATCGGTGCCGCCATCATGGTGCCGGGCAGCCTCGCCATTATCGCCAAGGCCTATCCGAAGAAGGAGCGCGGCAGGGCGATCGGCATCTGGGCGGCGGCCTCGGCGCTGACGACGGCGCTTGGCCCGGTGCTGGGCGGCGTTGTCTTGTCGGCCTTCGGCGACGGCATCTGGCGGGTGATCTTCGCGGTCAATCTGCCGCTTGGACTTGTCTCGATCTATCTCCTGCTCGCCAAGGTCCCGGCCGACGCTCCGACGGAAAAGCGCAGCCTCGATCTCGGCGGCGCTGCCCTCGCCACATTGGCGTTCGGGGCGCTTGCCTATGGCTTGACCTCGATGAGCGCAGAGGGCGAGGGGCAAATGTCCGGCCCGAGCATTGCCGCCGGCGCGGTGCTGCTCATAGTGTTCATTGTCTTCGAGCGCCGGCAGCGTGAACCGATGATCGATCTCTCGCTGTTTCGGGTCGGCGCTTTCGCCGGCGCCAATGTGGCGACCTTCTTCCTCTATTTCGCGCTGTCGGCCAATCTGTTCTACCTGCCGATGCTGCTCATCGCCGGATGGGGGCTGAGCGCGGCCGAGGTCGGCTTCATCTTCCTGCCGCTGTCGGTCTTGATCGCGCTGTTGTCGGGGCCGATCGGCCAGTGGTCCGACCGGATCGGTCCGCGTTTTCCGATCGCCAGCGGCAGTCTTGTCGTCGCTGTCGCCTTTGCCGGGCTTGCCTTGCTGGCCTATGCCGGGATCCACAGTTTCTGGTGGGGAGTGTTTCCGCTGATGGCGCTGATGGGGCTCGGCATGGCGCTGGTCGTGTCGCCGCTGTCGACGGCGATCATGACGGCGGTCGAGGACAAGGATACGGGTGCCGCGTCGGGAATCAACAATGCCGTCTCGCGCATTGGCGGCCTGATCGCGGTGGCGGCGATGGGATCACTGGCGGCCTGGGTCTATGCGGCAGCGCTGAACATCGGTTCCGCATCCGGCGTTCCGGGTTTCGGCGAACCGGCGCCGGCGGGCCTGGCACCGGACCTCGATGCAGCAAGGCTTGCCGCCAGCGACGCAGCGTTCGCGGCCGTCGCCTTGGTGACCGCGCTGCTTTGCCTGCTCTCGGCGATCGTGGCGTGGACGACTGTTTCCGGCGAGCGACTGCCATGGTCGCGTCGAGCTGAGAATCCGCAAAGCTGAGAAGCCCAGAAAGGCTCCAAGGTCGCTCAGCCTTCGATCTTGGCGCTCGCGACCTTCAGCGAATCACTGTCTTCCTGCTTGAGCAGGTCATCAATGCGCCCGCGCTCACGCTTGAAGGCGACGAGGTCGTCGCCCTTCAGCACCTTGCCGACCGGCAGGCGAACACGCATCGGGTCGACCTTGGTGCCGTTGACGATCAGCTCGTAGTGGAGATGCGGACCGGTGGCGAGGCCGGTCTGGCCGAGAAAGCCGATGGTCTGGCCTTGGCGGACGCGCACGCCCGGCGCGATGCCTTTGGCAAAAGCGCTCTGGTGATTGTAGGAGGTCTCGTAGCCATTGGCGTGGCGGATGATGATCTGCTTGCCATAGCCGCCGGCCCAGCCGGCCTTCTCGACGACACCGTTGCCGGCGGCAATGATCGGCGTGCCGATGGCGGCTGACCAATCGACGCCGGTATGCATGCGCACATAGCCGAGGATCGGATGCCTGCGGGCACCGAAGCCGGAACGGAATTTTCCTGCCGGCAGGGGATTGCGCAGCAGGAATTGCTGGGCGCTGCGGCCGTCCTCGTCGAAATAGTCGGTGCTGCCGTCCTGCATCTGAAACCGGTAGAAATTGCGAGTCGTGCCGCCGAAGCTCGCCGAGACATAGAGCAGCTCGGACTCGTCGGACGCTTGGTCGTCGCCGTCCGGCTGCGAGAACAGCACCTCGATGCGATCCGACGGATTGAGCCGCGATTGGAAATCGACACCGGACGCCAGGAGCTTGATCAGCCGCTTGGTCATCGCCTTGGACATGCCGTAGGAGTAGGCGGCGCGGTAGATGCCATCATAGACGTTCGGCAGATTGCCGCGCACCACCGGTGCGGGCGAATCGTCGAATGCGGTCAGCAATTCGGGATTGGGCTCCGGCTCCTGCGCCGGCACAAATTGGCCGTGATCGTCGAGCGCGATGGTGACAATATGCTGGGTCCGGTCGTAGATGCCGGTGCGAACGACCTTGGCGGCGTCGCCATGGATCTCGAGCCCGACGCGCAGCACGGTTCCCGCCTTGAGCGCTGTCGCATTCAGCAATTTGGCGATCGCCTCGGCCATGCCGGTGGCGTCCTCGCCCGTATAGCCCGAATCGGCGAAGGCCTCGACTATGTCGCGGTCTCGGGTGAAAGGGATGATTTCCTCGGCGAAGGCCGGCGCCTGATCATCGGGGGCAGCGCGCAGCGACACCGAGACGTTTTCAGGAACGATCTTGACGTCGTAGGAACCAGCCATGCTCTCGGCGAACGCATCGCCGAATCGCTGCGGGTCGACATAATGCAGCGATGCAACCTGCACGGCGCCGTCGCTCAGGCCCGTGCCGGCCTCGCGCACCACCTTTTCCACCTCGTCGGCGGACAAGTCACTCTTTTCGTCGAAGGCGGCCGTCTCGATCGGGAAATCGACCGTCTTCAGGCTCATCTCGCTTTCGACCTTGGCGCCGTAGATCTGGCCGGCGGCGGCGGCGGTCGCCGGCTGGCCGGCATTGTCGTCGCGGTCGTCGCCAAACACCTGCATCGGGTTGAAAGGCGGATAGGCGCGGCTGGTCGTGTGCGCGGCGGCAAGCGCCATCTTGATCTGCACGAAAGGCATGGTGTGGATGACGTCGCGGTCGCCGACCTTGGTCACCATCGACACTTCCATGCGCCGACGGTCCTTGGCCTTGGCGATCTGGCGTGGGGCCACCAGCCTGGTGGTCTTGGCGACCTCGCCGGAATCGTCGCCTCTTGCAAGGCTGATCAGTTCGGCGATCTCGGGCGGCGTTGCCAATTGCTGACGGCCGTCAAGAGCCGCGAACAGCGCCACGCCCATCAGCACGCTCGACGTCACGCCGGTCAGAAAGGTGCCCGACAGCCAGCGTGCCGAAACCTCGCGCCGGTCGGGCGGGCCACTGCGACCGTCCGCAATCAGCGGCGGCTCGTTGCCGAGTTCGGCTATGACATTTTCCGTATCTGGCATCCAGAAAGGCTGCTTCTTCCCCGGGCGGGACGGCTTGTCGCTTTTGTTGTGGCCATGACATTTGCCTGTCACGGCGGGCGAAGTCAACGAAGCGCCTGGCCTCGGCCGAAATCCCCAATCACACTTCTCTCTTAGTGGCTCTCTTACAGTCTCTTATAAGCGGCGCCGCGCGGGTGGTGCGCACGCCTGCTTTGTTGGCCTTGGTGTCAAGCCGTAATGCGGCGGCAATAGGGCTCCGGCATGGTGGTCGGCTTTGTTATTCCCATGCCGCCGCGGAAGTCGGCTACCGAAAATCTTTTGTCGCAAAAAATTCAAGAAAGATTGAAATGGTTGTTGACAGTTTGGCTGGGCGCCGACTATATACGCCTCACCAACGAGGGCGGCGCGCCGCTGGCGACGAAGAAGTTCGCTTCTAGATCTGCCCTCTGCGAAATTCAAGATAGCCGCGT
>NZ_RZTI01000214.1:0-5945 GCF_003997275.1 Mesorhizobium sp. M6A.T.Ce.TU.002.03.1.1 | reverse complement strand
GCGTCAACCTGGACGATGCGACGGCAAAGCCGCTCTTCGACGGCGCGGTCGAGGAGATCATCAACGCGCTTTCCTACTTCAAGACCATCGCGGTGCTGGCACGCCATTCGGCCTTCGCGCTTGCCGAACATTCCGACCAGGACATCTGGGCGACCGCCGAGCGCCTCGGCGCCGACTATGTTGCGGAAGGCAGCGTCGAGAGCGCCGACGGCGGCTACAGCACGCACGTCGTCCTGTCCGAGACAGCGTCCGGCCGGCGCATATGGGCGCAGACGTTTTCGTTCAGGACCAGCGATATCTTCGTCTTTCAAAGGATGGTGGCGCAACGGATTGCGACCGCGCTGGTCGCTAATATCGAGAGCGCTGCCATGCGGCGCACATCCCCGGCGCCCGCCGCCAACGTCGAAGCCTATGTCCACATCCTGCGCGGCATGGCGCTTCTGCGCAGCTATGGCGAGGGCGTCAACCAGCAGGCCCGCGAACATTTGCTGAAGGCGCTCGAACGCGATCCGGATTCGGGGCTCGCTCACGCCTATCTCGCCTTAGCGGACATGATCATAGGCGGCTATGGCGGCGCGCCTCGCGCCTTGCTTGATCAGGCGCGGGACCGTGCCCTGCACGCCACGGCACTCAGCCCGGACGAGGCACGTTGCCACCGCATCCTGGCCTTGATCCTTATCTACCTGGCCGAATTCGACGCCGCCGCACGCCATTTCGCGCGCGCATTGGATCTTAATCCCTACGACGCCGACACGTTGGCCCAGACGGGCTTTTTCGAGGTCATACGCGGTCATGGCGAGACCGGCCTGATGCTGCTGGACCAGGCGATCCAACTCAATCCGATGCATCCCGCCTGGTATTATTACGACCGGGGTGAGGCCCTGCTTGTCCTTGGTCGCTACCCGGAAGCGGCGGCGTCTTTTTCCTGCCTTCCGCGAAAGAGTGCCTGGCAATGGGCGCGGCTGGCTGCCTGTCACGCGCTTGACGGCAATATCGACAAGGCAAGGGCCTGCACCAGGGAAGGCCGCCGCCTAAATCCCGGCCTGACCGAACAGGCAATCATGGCGGACCTTCACATGATGCGCTCGGAAGATCGGGAGCGGATACGGTCCGGTCTCGAGTTGGCTGGATGGGATGACGCGCAAATGCCGACAACATCATGAGCAGCACCGGCGGCGCTGGGCACATGACGCGGCCCCGAGTCGAATCCGCCCGTTCTTGCGCAAACCTCCGGCCTTGGCTAGCATCCGCCCGCAGGCACCGAGCGGAGGAGAACGTCGCGGTGGACCGGCTGGAGCGCCGTTGCGTCCCCTTGGGCGCTCAAAGACACTCCATTTCTAGATCGACGCATGAACCTGCCGGAGACCCATTCCGGTTTTCGGGGTCGTGCGCTCATGGTGGAGGAGACTAAATTGATGAACAGACGTGAATTCCTACTGTCGTCCGTGGCGATGAGCACATTGGCGCTGGCCGCTCCGCAACCGGCATTCGCCCAGGACAAACTGACCATTCTTGGTTCGGTGCCGAGCCTCGGCTTTCCGTTCTTCGTTCACATGCTGAACCAGATCAAGGCGGAGGCGCAGGCGCAAGGCGTCAACCTGACCGAGAGCGACGGCCAGAATTCGGCACCCAAGCAGACCGCCGATATCGAGGCGGCGCTTGTGCAGAAGGTCGACGCTATCGTCATCTCGCCGCTCGACGTCAACGCGCTGGCGCCGGCCATCGAGCAAGCCGTCCAGGCCGGCATTCCCGTCGTCACCATCGACCGCCGCGTCGACGGCGTCGAAGGCATCCTCGCCCATGTCGGCGCCGACAACGTCAAGGGCGGCGAGGCTGAGGCGCAGGCCATGGTGGCGGCGTTCCCGAACGGCGCCAAAATCTTCCATCTGCAGGGCCAGCCAGGTGCTGGGCCCGCGATCGACCGCAACAAGGGCGTGCACAATGTTCTCGATCCGCTGAAGGACAAATACCAGATCATCTTCGAGCAGACCGCGAACTTCGCCCGCGCCGAGGCGCTGTCCGTCACCGAAGCCGGCCTTGCCGCCAACGGCAAGCCCGACGCGATCATCTGCGCCAACGACGACATGGCGCTTGGCGCGGTTGAAGCCTGTGCGGCGCGCAACTTCACCGACGTCAAGATCTACGGCTTCGATGCGCTCCCCGAAGCGCTGGTCGCCGTGCGCGACGGCAAGCTGGCCGGCACGGTCGAACAGTTCCCCGGCGAGCAGTCGCGCACCGCGGTGCAGATCGCCGTCGCCTATGCCAAGGACAAGACCGAGCCCAAGGAAAAGCTCGTGCTGCTGACGCCGATCGTCATCGGCAAGGACAATCTCGATAAGGCTGAAAGGCTTGGCGAGACGAAGTAGGAGCACAAAAGGGGCGCACAGCAGCAAAAGTAGCGTTCTGTCGCGCCCCCCTCTGCCCTGCCGGGCATCTCCCCCACTTGGGGGAGATCGGCAGCTTCGCCGATAGCGCCTTTTTTGCAACGCAGGAGATTGGCGAAAGCCAAGGCGACATCCAATCTCCCCCCTCGTGGGGGAGATGTCCGGCAGGACAGAGGGGGGCGCTGTCCCGCCAGCCTGCGTGGGAATCGGAATTCAAGGAGGATCGCTTGTCTCCAGCAGAAGCCGCAGCGCCGTCGCTATCCCCGGCCCTCCTCGCCGTCGAGGGCGTGACCAAGCGCTTTGCCGGCGTGACCGCGCTCAGCGATGTCTCGCTCGAAGTTCGGCCCGGCGAAATCCTCGGGCTGCTCGGCGAGAACGGCGCCGGCAAGTCGACGCTGCTCAAGATCCTGTCCGGCGTGATGCCGCCCACCAGCGGCCGCATCGTCTTCGACGGCGTCGAATTCGCTCCGCACAATCCGCAGGACGCCAAGCGCCTCGGCATCGTCACCATCTACCAGGAACTGAGCCTGATCCCGACGCTGACGGTGGCGGAGAACATCTTCATCGGGCGCGCGCCGCTCGGGCCGCTCGGCCTGGTGAGCTGGCGGAAGATGGAGGAAGCCTCCCGCGGCATCATCGCCCGCGTCGGTCTGGATCTCGACCCGGCGACGCCGGTGTCGGCACTGTCGGTGGCCGAGCAGCAGCTGGTCGAGATCGCCCGGGCGCTGTCGCTGAAGAGCCGCCTCATCATCATGGACGAGCCGACCTCGGCGCTGACCGAAACCGAAGTGCAGAAACTGATGTCGATCATGGGCCGGCTGCGCAAGGACGGCGTCGCCATCATGTTCGTCACCCACCGGCTGGAAGAGGCCTCTGCCATCTGCGATCGCATGACAGTGCTGCGCGACGGCAGGTTGGCCGGCCATCTCGATCGCGAGGGCGGGCCAATCAAGCTGCCGAAAATCATCGAGAAGATGGTCGGCCGCGCCGCATCCGAGCTTTATGCCAGGCCGACACTGCGCGACGTCGCCGGCGACGTCAGGCTCTCGGTGCGCGGACTGCGCACCGTGCGCGATCCGCAGGCGCCGCACGCGATCGTGCTCGAAGGCGTCGACCTCGATCTCAAGGCGGGCGAGATCCTCGGTGTCGCCGGCCTCGTCGGCTCCGGCCGCACCGAGCTTGCCCGCGCCATCTTCGGCGCCGACCGCATTGCCGCCGGCACCATCACGCTCGACGGCAAGCCGATCGCGCCAGCATCGCCCGCCGACGCCATCGCGCTCGGCATCGGCCTGGTGCCGGAAGACCGCAAGCATCAGGCGATCTTTGCCGCGCTTGGCATCCTGACCAATTTTTCGATCGCGGCACTCGGCCGCTACTCCAACGCCGCCGGCTTCATGACCGAGCGCCGCGAGCGCGAAGCGCTGGCAAGCTACAGGAAGACCCTGTCGATCCGCATGGCCTCGCCCGAGCAGCCCATCGAGGGGCTGTCCGGCGGCAATCAGCAGAAGGTCATCCTTGCCCGCTGGCTGGCGCGCGACCCCAAGGTGCTGATTGTGGACGAACCAACGCGCGGCGTCGATGTCGGCGCCAAGGCCGAGGTACATCAAATCCTGGTGCAGCTCGCCGCGCGCGGAATCGCCATCATGATGATCTCCTCCGAATTGCCCGAAGTGTTGGCGGTATCGGACAGGATCGTTACCATGCGGCGCGGACGCATCACCGGCGAGATGCCCGGCATCGAGGCGACAGAGGAAAAACTGATGGAACTGATGGCGCTCGATCAAAAGCAGGAAGCGACGCAATGACCAGCACGACCGAACAGAGCCAGCGCGGCGGCATCAATGTCGCGCGCCTGCTGATGAGCTTCGGCCCGCTGATGTTCCTGGCGCTGCTGATCGTCGTCTTCACCGTGCTGAAGCCGAGCTTCATCGACCCCATCAACATCTTCAACATCATGCGGCAGATCTCGATCACCGGGCTGATCGCGCTCGGCATGACCTTCGTCATCCTCACCGCCGGCATCGACCTGTCGGTCGGCTCGCTGCTGGCCTTCTGCGGCATGGTCGCGGCGGTGGTGGCCAAGGGCGGCACCGCCAACACGCTGTCGCTGTCGACGTCTGGCACCCAAGGTTTTGGCTGGTTCGCCGCACTTCTGGCCGCCGTCGTCGTCGGTGCGCTGGCCGGCGGCGTCCAGGGCTTTGCCATCACCAGGCTGAAGGTGCCGCCTTTCGTCGTCACGCTCGGCGGCCTCACCGTGTTTCGCGGCCTGACGCTGACGATCTCCAATGGCGGCCCGATCTCCGGCTTCGATGCTTCGATGCGCTGGTTCGGCACCGGCCTGATCGGCCCGGTCCCGGTGCCCGCGATCATCTTCGCGGTGGCGGCGATCCTCTGCCACATCGTGCTGCGCTACACGCGCTACGGCCGCGCCGTCTACGCCGTCGGCGGCAATGCTGAGGCAGCAAGGCTGTCAGGCTTGCGCGTCGACCGCATCCTGATCTCCGTCTACGTCATCGTCGGCTTCTTCGCCGGCCTTGCCGCCTTCGTGCTGTCGGCGAGGCTCAATTCCTCGGAAGCCGTCGCCGGCATCGGCTACGAGCTGACAGTGATCTCAGCGGTCGTCATCGGCGGCACCTCGCTGTTCGGCGGCATCGGCTCGGTCGGCGGCACGGTGGTGGGCGCGGCGCTGATCGGCGTGCTGCAGAACGGGCTGCAGTTCAACAACGTCTCGTCCTACACCCAAAGCATCGTCATCGGCCTTATCCTCATCCTCGCGGTAGCCTTCGACCGCTGGCTGAAATCGCGAGTGAGGCGGTGATCCGAGGAGCGAAGGCTGCGATGCAATAAACTGCCGGGGAGGTAGCGATGACCCAGATCAGAACCATGACCGAACAGGACGTGCCGTCGGTATCGCAGCTCCTTGGCGAGTCCTGGCGCCGCACCTATTCGCCGATCATCGGCGCCGAGACCACGGCACGCATCTCGGACGGCCGTCACGCGCCGCAAAAGATCGCGGCGGAACTGGCCGACGACAACAAGATGTCGTTCGTCGCGGAACGGCCGGACGGCTCGATTGCCGGCTACGCGATGGCCGAAATGGACGAAACCGGCGACGTCATGCTCGACCGGCTCCACATCGACAAGAGCGAGTTCGGCACGGGGCTGGCCGCCGATATGCTGCATGCCGTCCTTGCCGCCCATTCGGGCATCCCCAGCATCGCCCTCGAAGTGATCGAAGGGAATGACCGGGCGATCGCATTCTACCGCAAGCACGGGTTCGAAGTGGTCGAGCGCAGGCCTGCGTCGCACGGCGTGGAAGGCCATGCGTCATTCATCATGCGCAGGCTGCTGCCACGGGCTTAGCACAGGTTTCCCCGCGCTCGCGATTTTTCGTCCGTCAAGCGGGTGCGTTCACACGCGGCGAACGCGTCGCCCAATCGGCAATCGTCCCACCCGCGACCGGTGAGCTCGTCTGCGGCGCGAGGAGATTGTTGCGGCGGGCAACCGCCCCGAATGTCGCCCGCGCCGTCTCCGCGTCGGTTTCGCCCTCCATCGCGGCCC
>NZ_RZTI01000213.1:0-6169 GCF_003997275.1 Mesorhizobium sp. M6A.T.Ce.TU.002.03.1.1 | reverse complement strand
GAGCTGATGCTGGGCAAAGATCGCCACTTTCAGGCCGGGCGCCACCGTCATGGTGCCGCTCTCCTGCTTCAGCCGGCCCGACAGCAATTTGGCAAAGGTCGACTTGCCGTTGCCGTTGGCGCCGAGCAGCGCGATGCGGTCGTCGGCATCGATGCGCAGCGTCATCTTCTTCAGGATCGGCTCACCCTCGACATAGCCGACATTCACATTGTTCAGCGCAATGATCGGCGAGGCCACGGTCTTCACCGGCTCGGGGAAGGAGAACGGCCGCACGTTGTCGTTCACAATCGCGGCGATCGGCTTCATCTTCTCCAGCGCCTTGATACGCGACTGCGCTTGTCTCGCCTTAGAGGCCTTGGCCCGGAAGCGCTCGACGAAGGATTCCATGTGCTTGCGCGCGGCTTCCTGCTTGACCCTGCCCTTCTCCTGGAGCTCGCGCTGCTCGGTGTATTGGCGCTCGAACTGGTCGTAACCGCCGCGCCAGAAGGTCAGCTTCTTCTGGTCGAGATGGACGATCGAGTTGACGGCGCGGTTAAGCAGGTCGCGGTCGTGCGAGATCAGAAGCACGGTGTGCGGATATTTCGACACGTAGTTTTCCAGCCACAGCGTGCCTTCGAGGTCGAGATAGTTGGTCGGCTCGTCGAGCAGCAGCAGATCGGGCTCGGCAAACAGCACTGCCGCCAGCGCCACCCTCATGCGCCAGCCGCCGGAGAAGGACGAGGCCGGCCGCCGCTGGGCGTCGTCATCAAAGCCGAGGCCGGCGAGGATGGTGGCGGCGCGCGACTCGGCCGAATGCGCGTCGATGTCGGCCAGCCGCATGTGGATGTCGGCGATGCGGTGCGGATCGGTCGCCGTCTTTTCTTCTTCGAGCAATGCGGAGCGTTCAAGGTCGGCCTTGAGCACGATCTCGATCAGCGGCTCCTCGGTGCCGGGCGCTTCCTGCGCCACCTGGCCGATGCGCGTGTTCTTCGGCAGGCTGATCGAGCCGGTCTCGGAGGCGAGATCGCCGGTGATCGCCTTGAACAAGGTGGTCTTGCCGGTGCCGTTACGGCCGACAAGCCCTGCCTTGCTGCCGGCCGGCAAGGTCAGCGAGGCATGGTCGAGAAGCAGGCGTCCGGCCATACGGAGCGAAAGGTCGTTAATGATCAGCATGGCCGCGCTTTTGCACGGGACGTCGGCGCTTCGCAAGACCTTGAGCGCCGGTTGGTTGCATAAGGCATGAAAATGGCCGGCGGCGGCAGGTTGCCTGATGCCGCGGGAGGGGAAGACGATCGATCCAATCGCCGGCCTCGCCGGATCAGAGGGCCGACTCTGAATTGGGCCGGGAACCTGCAGCGACGGCGCGTCGCCTGGCGAGCATCGACTACTCGCATCCGAAAATTGCGCATTTGTCAGTTAATTGCCCGTGCAACGCGGTCGTCTTCAGCGATCGCACCATGACGCAAGGGCAAGACTCAGCTATGTCTAGGTGTGCGGCGGACCTGATACCCGCCTGGCCGGCGCCATCTCCTCCCAAGCGGCGCCGGCCATTTTTTCCCACAGCGTTCACTGTGCCGGCGGTGTGCCGGGTTGATCACCGCCTGACATCGATTTGGGTGCAGGGTCGACCTGCGGGTTTTGATCGACGGTGCCGGGGGCCTTCGTCGGCGGGATATTGTTGTCGCAAGCCGCCACAGCCAGGGCTGCGGCTAAAGCCAGCAAGATTGAGAGCTTATTCATCGCAACCTCCTGTCACCGGGCAAACGAGACGGTGCCGATTTGGTTGCACGCTCAGGCAGAGCTCGGGGCGTTTGGAGAACGGGGGAACAAAAAGCCGCCTCTTCGGTTGGTCCACACCAATGGAGAAAATCATGATCCGTCTGCTCATAGCAGGGGCCGCCGTCTACGTGGCCTACCGCATAGTCAGGGAAATCATCGACGAAGTGCCCGACGACTTCGATCCGCTGTTGCTGCCACCTCCCGAAGACGACAAGTCGCTGCGGCGGCAGTCGGCGGCGATGGGCGTAGAGCCAGAGCGCTAGATCGAATTCATCGGCTGGTGCGTCAATAGGGTCGGCGCGTCGATCGCAACTCTCACGTCGAAACCGTTGCGAACAAAGCAGAAACGATGCTTGATGGGCAATGAACCTCGCTGCCCGTGATTCGACCTTCCGGCCTGCCTATCTCGCGAAGCTGAATGCCGAGCAGTGCCTTGCCGTCGAGCATGGCGACGGCAAGGTCGCTGGCCCGTTGCTGGTAATCGCCGGCGCCGGCTCCGGCAAGACCAGCACGCTGGCGCATCGCGTTGCGCATCTGATCGTCAGAGGCGCCGATCCCAGGCGCATCCTTTTGATGACGTTTTCGCGTCGCGCCGCATCGGAACTCGCCAAGCGGGTCGAGCGCATCGCCGGCGAGGTGCTCGGCCGGGACGCTTCAGTTATCACCGATGCTCTCACCTGGGCCGGCACGTTTCACGGCATCGGCGCCAGGCTGCTGCGCGACTACGCGCTGGAGATCGGCCTCGATCCGGCCTTCACCATCCACGACCGCGAGGATTCGGCCGACCTGATGAACCTCGCCCGGCACGAACTCGGCTTCTCGAAGACGGAAGGCCGTTTCCCGACCAAGGGCACGTGCCTGGCGATCTATTCGCGCGCCGTCAACGCGCAGGCGCCGCTTGGCGAGGTTCTGGGTTCGGTGTTTCCCTGGTGCGCGGGGTGGGCAGAACAGCTTAAGGCGCTGTTCGCCCGATATGTCGAGGCCAAGCAGGCGCAGAACGTGCTCGATTACGACGACCTGCTGCTCTACTGGGCGCAGATGGGGGGCGAGCCGGAGATATCGGCGCATCTGGGTGGGCGCTTCGACCATGTTCTGGTCGACGAATACCAGGACACCAACCGGCTGCAGGCCTCGATCCTCACGGCACTCAAGCCGGACGGATCCGGGCTGACGGTGGTCGGCGACGATGCGCAGTCGATCTACTCGTTTCGCGCGGCGGAAGTGCGCAACATCCTCGACTTCCCAAAACAGTTCGCGCGGCCGGCCGAGATCGTCATGCTTGAGCGCAACTACCGCTCGACCGAGACCGTCCTGGCCGCCGCCAATGCGGTGATCGGCGAGGCCTCGGAGCGCTTTACCAAGAACCTATGGACGGAGCGTAAATCGGCCGAAAAGCCGAAGCTGGTCAGCGTTCGCGACGAGGCCGAGCAGGCGAGTTACGTCTGCCAGGCGATCCTGACCGAGCGCGAGGCCGGCACGGCGCTGAAGGCGCAGGCCGTGCTGTTTCGCGCCTCGCACCACAGCGGGCCGCTGGAGATCGAGTTGACGCGCCGCAACATCCCGTTCGTCAAATTCGGCGGGCTGAAATTCCTCGACGCCGCCCATGTCAAGGACGTGCTGGCGGTGCTGCGCTTCGCCGAAAACCCGCGCGACCGCGTCGCCGGTTTTCGCGTGCTGCAGCTCTTGCCCGGCATCGGCCCTTCGGCAGCTTCGCAGATCGTCGACACCATGGCCACGTCGCTCGACGAAGCGATGGGTCTGGCGCGCTACCGGCCGCCGCAACGCGCCGCCGACGACTGGCAGGGTTTCGTCACGCTGTTCTCGCAGCTTCGCACCGGGTCGGGAAAATGGCCTGTTGATCTCGAACAGGTCAGGCTCTGGTATGAGCCGCATCTCGACCGCATCCACGAGGACGCAACGACGCGCCGGGCCGATATTCTGCAGCTCGAGCAGATCGCCTCGGGCTATGCCTCGCGCGAGCGTTTCCTCACCGAGCTGACGCTCGATCCGCCGGATGCAACCAGCGACGAGGCCGGACCGCCGCATCGCGACGAGGACTATTTGATCCTGTCGACCATCCATTCGGCCAAGGGCCAGGAATGGAAGAACGTCTTCGTGCTCAACACCGTAGACGGCTGCATCCCGATCGACCTCGCCGTCGGCTCGAAGGAGGATATCGACGAGGAGCGCCGCCTGCTCTACGTGGCGATGACGCGGGCCAAGGACGGCCTGCATCTGGTCATGCCGCAGCGCTTCTTCGTCCACGGCCAGGCGGCGCGTGGCGATCGCCACGTTTACGCCTCGCGCACCCGCTTCATCCCAGCCTCGATCCTCGGTGCCTTCGAACAGACATCATGGGCGAGCGTCCAGGCCAAGGACGATCCGCGTCGCCAGCCGCAAGTGCGCGTCGACCTCGGCGCCCGCATGCGTGACATGTGGAAGTAGGCCGCCTCTTCGGCACGGCGCTCATGCCACTGAGCTTGGTGGCGAAAATCAAATCTCGGCAACATGGAACCTGATGCCGCAATCCGCGTTTCTGGGCGTCCGACCCAGATCGGAGAGCGGCGTCCGCCGTCACCTCCGCCCAATACGAGAGGCCAGAATGCACGACACGATGCCCTTCACCCCGGTCGCCGTTACCGTCGGCGCCGGCCATAAGCGCATGATCGCTTCGCTCTTCGACATGCATGAGTTCCTGACCGAGTTCCCGCCATCGCGACGACGCCTGAGCTATGGCGCGGCGGTGAAGGCCTGCGAGGCAGCACGCGCCGGCGAGATCTCGCCGGAAGCGGCACGCGATGCCTTGATCACCCTCGCGGTGACGGCAGGCATTCTCTGGCCTTCGGCGCAGCCGGCGGTCTCAGTCAAGCCGGTCGCCCGAGGCCAGGGCGGATACGCCGCCTGACGCCTGGCTAGGCCTCCTTTGCGAGCGTGACCCGTCGAGATGCTGCACATCTTCGACGGGTTTTACTTTCAATCGATCATGATCGATCCGGATGATCCCAAATCAGGCGTAGGCGCGCCCCTCGTCGCTACGCTGGAACAGCGTCAGGTCGAGTGACACCGAAGGCCGGCCCAGAACGGTTAGGATCGTGTGCGCCTGGCCGCGGTGATGGGTCTGGTGGTTGAAGAAATGATCGAGCGCCGGCGCCAATCTCTGCGACACGGTGCGCATGTCAGAGACGGTCATGTAGGAGAAGCGGCCGGACAAAGCCTTGTCGCTCAACGCCCCGACCCAGTCGATGATCCTCTTGTCTTCGGCCTCGCGCGCCAGCCGCAAGCCCGGCAAGGCGCGGTGCAGGATCGTGTCGAGCCTGGCCGGCGCGTCGCCCTCGCCGGTAAACCGCCTCATCCAGATGCGGTCGGCGGTCAGAACATGGTTGAGCGTGCCCATTATCGAGCCGAAGAAAGCACCGACATTGCGGTGGAATTCTTCGTCGTCGAGATCGGCCGCGGCATCGTAGATGCGGCTATTGGCCCACTGATTGTAGGCCGCAAACATCATGAAGTGCTGTCTCATCTTTTTCTCCCGACCCGCAAGACCCCGTTCCGGGTGCCTACCGCATCGGCCCAAAAATCGGTACCGTTTTTCGGAAAAAACACGATGCGTAGATTCAAAAACGCTAGAGCATACTTTGTGCATCCAAGTGGACGCACCTCGTTCTAGTAGACCGCAAGGAAGCCGCCGCCAATGACCATTCTGCTCTATGACCTCGTCGGACGCGATGCTGCCCGTCCGTTCAGCCCGCATTGCTGGAAGGCGGCGATGGCGCTCGCCCACAAAGGGCTCGACGTCTCAACCGTGCCGACACGCTTTCTCGAAGTGCCCACTGTCGAAGGCGGCGTTTCAAAGCTCGTTCCGGTGATCCGCGACGGCCAGAAGGTGGTCGCCGATTCCTTCGCCATCGCGCTCTATCTCGACGAGGCCTATCCTGAGCGGCCGACATTGTTTTCCGGCGACGGCGGCAAGGCGATGGCGCGGTTCATCGAACGCTGGTCGCAACTGACCATCCACCCCTATGTCACCACTGCGGCGATCATGGACCTCCACGCCATGCAGGACGAGGCGAACGCCGCCTATTTCCGCCAGAGCCGCGAGCAGCGCTTCGGCAAGAGGCTGGAAGAGGTGATGGCGGCGCGAGACACCGGCCTAGACGCCTTCCGCGCCTCGCTGGAGCCGTTGCGCTCGACGCTCAGCTATCAGCCGTTCATCGGCGGCCAATCACCGCTGTTTGCCGACTACATCGTCTTCGGCGCGCTGCAATGGGCGCGCATCGCCTCGCCCTACCGGTTGCTCGACGACAGCGATGCGGTGGCGCAGTGGTTCGAGCGCTGCCTCGATCTGCATGACGGCCTCGGCCGCAAGGTGGCGGCGGCTGTATAGGGGAATAGGGGAATAGGGGAGTAGGGG
>NZ_RZTI01000212.1:0-6222 GCF_003997275.1 Mesorhizobium sp. M6A.T.Ce.TU.002.03.1.1 | reverse complement strand
GCTCGATCGGTGTCTACGCGCTGCTCGGCGCGCTGATCCATCTGCGCAACCTGCCTTCGATCGTGGTGACGCTCGGCATGAGTTTTGTCTGGCAGGGGCTCGCCATCCTCATCCTGCCGAAGCCCGGCGGCAAGGCGCCGGACTGGTTGCTGTCGCTCATGGCTTTCAAGCCGCCTTTCATTCCCTTTCCGATCATTGCCGCGCTGCTGATCGCGGCGGTCGTTTATTTCGGACTGATGCGCACCTCCTATGGCGTGATCCTGCGCGGATCGGGCGGCAATGCCGCGGCACTCAGCCGTGCCGGCTGGTCGCTGTTCAAGACCAAGATCATCCTGTTTGCACTCGCCGGCCTGTTCGGAGTGCTGTCCGGCATGGCCTTGATCGGCATCACCACCTCGGCCGACGCCAATATCGGCAATGGCTACACGCTGCTTTCGATCGCCGGCGTCATCCTCGGTGGCGGCGAATTCGTCGGCGGCCGGGTGTCGCCGATCGGCGCGGTGATCGGCGCGCTGACGCTGGCGCTGGCCGCGTCGCCACTGCTGACCTTCATGCACATTCCGCCCGATTGGCAGGTGGCCGCCAATGGCGCCATCCTGATCATCGTGCTGGCGGCCCGGGTGCTGATCAGCCGCAGGGAGAGGTGAGCGATGGCATCGTTGCGATTGCTGCTCGCCAAACCGTGGATCTGGTCCTTCATCGGCGCGCTGCTGGTGTGGTTGGCGACGATTGCCTTCACCGGCGGATATGGCGGCGGCGGCATGATCACGGCAGCACTTTCGCTCGCCGTCTTCACCGTCATCGTCGGTGTCGGCCAGATGTTCGTCATCACGCTCGGGCCGGGCAATGTCGACCTGTCGCTGCCGGCCAATATCGGCCTCGCCAGCGCCGTCGCCATGAAGGTGATGGACGGCAATGATGCGATGATCGCCGTCGGGCTGCTGGCGGCGGTGGCCTGCGGCATGACGGTCGGCGCGGCCAACTATCTCTTGATCTGGGCGCTGCGCATTCCGCCGATCATCGCCACATTGTCGGCGAGCTTCATTATCCAGTCGATCGACATCAGCTATGGTCGCGGCTTGCAGATCAAGCCGCCGCCGGGCTTCGCCAGTTTTACCAACTGGCAGATTCTGGGCATTCCGATCCTGGCGATCCTCACCGTGCTGTTCACCATCGGCGCTGCCATCGCGCTACAGCGCATGATCTATGGCCGCTCTGTGCTGGCGATCGGCCAGAACATCCGCGCCGCGTGGTTTGCCGGCATCAATGTTGGCCGCATCCGCTTCCTCACCTACACGCTGTCGGGCGCGCTCGGCGGCCTCGACGGGGCGCTGCTTGCCGGCTATTTCCGCGGCGCCAATGTCGATATCGGCAACGAGTACCTGCTGGCCTCAATCGCCGTCGTCGTCATCGGCGGCACGTCGGTGGCCGGCGGCAAGGCCAATGTGCCGGGTGTCTGGGGCGCGGCGCTGTTCCTGGTCCTGCTCCTGACCATGCTCAACACGTTCGGCGTCAGCGCCGGCGTCCGGCTGCTGCTGACCGGACTGATCATCGTCGGCGTCATCACCGCCGCGGGCGGCCAGAAAGCGCTGCGCTAGTTCTTTCGCCAGGCGGTGCAGAATCTTTTGATGCCGGCGGGACAGCGCCCCCCTCTGCCCTGCCGGGCATCTCCCCCACTTGGGGGGAGATTGCGCACACAGCCGCTTTCGCCAATCGCAAACGCCTCAGCAGTAAGAACGCCGACGTTGCAGGGCGAGCGGTGCGGGCGAAGCAGCCGACCTCCCCACTTGTGGGGGAGATGCCCGGCAGGGCAGAGGGGGGCGCGAAGGATCACCACAACAGCCTGGAGCCTTTCCGCGAAAACGGTTCCCATCCGGGCATCGGCCCTTTAAATCGTTCGGCGAACATCATTTTGCGAGAGGTTGCGTGCCCAATTTCGTGAGCGTTACAAGGGACGGCCGCATTGCGGTCGTGACCATCGACAATCCGCCGGTCAACGCGCTTAGCTTCCATGTTCGCGAGCCGCTGATGCAGGCGCTTTTCTCCTTGCGGGAAGAGCCAGATGTCGCGGCCATCGTCATCGCTTGCGCCGGGCGGACCTTTGTCGCCGGCGCCGACATCACCGAATTCGGCAAGCCGGTGCAGCAGCCGGATTTGCGCGCCATCATTGCCGTGCTGGAAACCATCGCCAAGCCGACGGTTGCCGCCATTCACGGCACCGCGTTGGGGGGTGGCCTGGAACTGGCGCTTGGTTGCCATTTTCGCGTTGCGGATACCGGCGCCAAGCTCGGCCTGCCGGAAGTCAAGCTCGGCTTGCTGCCGGGCGGTGGCGGCACGGTTCGGCTGCCGCGTCTCGTCGGCGCGCTGAAGGCGCTCAGCATGATCGTTTCGGGCACGCCGATCGGTGCGGCAGAGGCGCTCGCCGCCGGGCTGGTGGACGCCGTCTTCGAGGATGGCCTGACTGCGCAGGCAGTTCGTTTCGCTAGCGAAATGGTTGGCAGGGGCGGACCGTTCACGCCGGTGCGCCACCGTGACGGCCGTCTCGACCGGGCGGAATTGCCTGAATTCGACAAGCAAGCGGCGGAGCTTGCCAAAAAGGCGCGCGGGCTCGAAGCGCCGATCGCCTGCGCGCAGTCGGTTCGCAACGCCATCACGCTGCCGTTCGACGAGGCGCTGGCGGCGGAACGCGAACTGTTCGTCAAACTCGTTGCTGGTGACCAATCGCGCGCTCAGCGCCATCTGTTCTTCGCCGAGCGCGAGGCGGCGAAGGTTGGGGCTAAAGATATCGTCAGGCGCAAGATCGCGCGGGTCGGCGTCATCGGCGCCGGCACGATGGGCGGCGGCATCGCCATGGCGTTCGCCAATGGCGGCTACCCCGTGACCTTGCTGGAATCAACGCAGGAAGCGCTGCAACGCGGGCTGGCGACGATCGAGAAGAATTATGCCGTCTCGGTCGCGCGCGGTTCGCTGAGCGAAGACGCCAAGCGTCAGCGGCTCGGCCTGTTCGAGGGTTCCACCGACTATGGCGACCTCGCCGATTGCGACCTGATCGTCGAGGCCGTGTTCGAGGAGATGGCGGTCAAGCGCGAGGTGTTCGGCAGGCTAGACGCGGTGGCCAAACCGGGCGCGATCCTCGCCACCAACACCTCCTATCTCGACGTCAACGAAATCGCCGCCTCGACGTCGCGCCCGCAGGATGTCGTCGGCATGCATTTCTTTTCGCCGGCCAACGTCATGAAGCTGCTGGAGATCGTGCGCGCCGAGAAGACCGCGCCCGATGCGCTGGCGACAATCGTCGAGCTGGCACGGCGGATCGGTAAGGTGCCGGTCGTCGTCGGCGTCTGCCACGGCTTCGTCGGCAACCGAATGCTGGCCGCGCGCGGTTCGGAATCCGAGGCGCTTTTGCTGGAAGGTGCAACGCCACAGCAGATCGACCAGGCGTTCACCGATTTCGGCTGGCCGATGGGGCCGTTCCAGATGGGCGATCTCGCCGGCCTCGACATAGGCTGGCGCAACCGCAAGGCGCGCGGCCAGACGGCAATAATCGCCGACACACTGTGCGAACAGGGGCATTTCGGCCAGAAGACCGGCAGCGGTTTCTACCGCTACGAGAATGGCTCACGCACACCGGCTCCCAATCCGCACGTCGAAGCGCTGATCCGCGACAAGGCTGCCGAGAAGGGTATCGCGCCGCGCACGATTGGTGTTGACGAGATCATCGAGCGGACGCTCTATCCCATGGTCAATGAAGGGGCCAAGATCCTCGAGGAGAAAATTGCCGCCCGCGCCTCCGACATCGATGTCGTCTGGGTCAACGGCTATGGCTTTCCGGTAGGCAAGGGCGGGCCGATGTTCTGGGCCGGTCTCGAAGGGATCGACAAGATCATCGGGCGGCTCGACCACTGGCACGAGCGGACCGGCAAGGATGTTTTCAAGCCGGCGCCCCTGCTCAGGCGGATGGCTGAAACCGGCTCCTGGGAAAGCGCTGCCAGCTAAACTGCTTGAGCGAGGCCATTTCGAAATCGTGGATTACCGAATCCGCGCGTCGATGATCTCGACGAAACGCGCGAAGAGACCAGCCTGCGATTTGATCTTGAGCTTGCGATAGATGTTGCGGCGGTGGACCTTTACGGTTCCCGGCACGATGCGCATCGCCCTGGCTATCGATTCCGTCGAATGGCCCTGAAGCACCAGATCGACGACATGCTTTTCGCGCGGCGTGAGCGAAAGGCTCTTCCAGATATGAGCACGCTCGAACTCGTTGACCGGCGCAATCGCCTCGTCCTGCTTCGTCGCTGCCGGTTGGTCGGCCGGAAGGGCCGGCCAGCGCAGCCTGGCGAGACCGATCACCGCCGGCGCCATGTCACGCAGCAACCTGGCGTCGGCGGTTCCGAATGGTCCCGAAGCGTGCAATCGCATCAGCGAGACCACCAGCGCGTCCTTTCCCTTAAGCGGCACGAAGAAGCCGACCTCCTCGGCCAGCTTGGTCTGGCTATAGTAGGAGCGATAATATTCGCTGGCATAGAAGCGGTCCGGCGCCAGCTCGCGCATGCGCCAAAAACCTTCCTTTCGCTCGACCGCTGCGTGATGGAACGGGTCGAGCAGATAAGGCCCTTCCTGATAGAGCGCGACGAAGACGTGGCTTTCGGCCGGCGAGAACGTCTCGAACAGCAGCGGCGGGCGCGAGGCGCCGCGATAGCCGAAGATCACACAGTGATCGAAGCTGACATGCCGCCGGAGCCAGGCGACCATCGCCTTGCCGAAAAGCTCGCCGCTCGTCTCCCGTGTCGCCGCGATGAGCGCAGCGAGCTGATTGTATTCGTCGCCGCGCGATCCGCTCAATTTATACCCCTTTAAACGAGAAAATAGACCAAATATACCACCTGCGAGGTATATACTAGTCACCGTTGGCTCTGATAGCGTCTTGAAAATCGCCTTCGCTGGAGCCCGCAGCTTTGACCGCAGTGCCAGATATCGAGTTTCGCGGGGTCACCAAACGCTACGGCAGCGTGACTGCGGTCAGCGGCATCGATCTAGCCATCCCGCCGTCTGCCTTTGTCGCCTTGCTCGGGCCGTCCGGCTGCGGCAAGACAACCTGCCTGCGCATGATCGGCGGCTTCGAACAGCCGAGCGAAGGCGCGGTCTTCATCCGCGGCCGCGACATGGCCGGCACGCCGCCCTACCGGCGGCCGGTCAACATGGTGTTCCAGCAATATGCGCTGTTTCCGCATCTGGATGTCGAGGACAACATCGCCTACGGGCTGCGCCAGGCAAGGCCGCGGCTGTCGTCGCGGGAGATCAGCCTGAGAGCAGGCGAGGCGCTCGCCATGGTGCGGCTTGCCGGCTACGGCCGCCGCAAGATCCACGAGCTTTCCGGCGGCCAGCAGCAGCGTGTCGCCCTGGCGCGGGCGCTGGTCAACAAGCCGGCGGTGCTGCTGCTCGACGAGCCGCTGGCGGCGCTCGACAAGAAGCTGCGCACCGACATGCAGATAGAGCTGCAGAACCTGCAGCGCGAGATCGGCATCACCTTCGTCCTTGTCACGCACGACCAGGAAGAAGCACTGTCGATGAGCGATTTCGTCTGCGTCATGAATGGCGGGCGCATCGTCCAGCTCGGGCAGCCAAGCGAAATCTATGACGAGCCCGCCGACCTCTTCGTCGCCGACTTCGTCGGCAAGACCAATCTGTTGAGCGGCAAGGTCGCCGGGCACTCGGGCGACCTCGTCGAGGTGGCGCTTGCCGACGGCACCGTCATTGCCGCGCGCAAACGGACTTCGCTGCGCCAGGACGAAGCCGTTGCCGTCAGCCTGCGTCCTGAAGCCCTAAGCCTCGGCGCGCCGGGAAGCGGTCGGCTGAACGGCATTGTCCGCAACCGGATCTTTCTTGGCTCGACCGCGGAATATGCGATCGAGGTCGGCGGTATCGGAACGCTGCTCGCCAAGGCCGATCACCTGATCGGCGGTCGAAATCTCTTCAAGCCGGGTGAACCCGTCGCCATCGGCTTTACATCAG
This sequence comes from Mesorhizobium sp. M6A.T.Ce.TU.002.03.1.1, assembly GCF_003997275.1. Lineage (NCBI taxonomy): Bacteria > Pseudomonadati > Pseudomonadota > Alphaproteobacteria > Hyphomicrobiales > Phyllobacteriaceae > Mesorhizobium > Mesorhizobium sp. M6A.T.Ce.TU.002.03.1.1. The sequence goes on along the minus strand of NZ_RZTI01000212.1, from coordinate 210 downwards.
GAACGCCGCTCGCGTTCCCGGACCCCAAGAACAACGGGACCAACCAGAGGGAAAACAAACATGTCGAAATCATATCGTGACGGACTGCCGATAAACCCCGAAAAATTCGTCGACCAATTGATGCGCCTCAAGCGCGGTTCGATCGGCCGCCGTGAGTTCCTTGGCCTCACCGGTCTTGGCGTGGCAACGGCGGGCATGGGCCGCGCACTC
>NZ_RZTI01000211.1:0-6281 GCF_003997275.1 Mesorhizobium sp. M6A.T.Ce.TU.002.03.1.1 | reverse complement strand
CGTCAGCACCTGCCATTTTTTTGAACCGACGCGTGAACCTTTCCTCTCCGAGCCGCACCAAGACGGTATGGACGCCAAGAAAGGCGCTCCCCAACCGGAAGGACGCCAGGACGGCGATCCTCGATCCAAGAGAAGGAAATGCTCAAATGACCAATATCTCGAACTTCAAGCGCCTATCGCTCGCCGCTGCCATCGTCGTCTCGGCCTTCAGCTCGATTTCCGTTCCGAGCTCGGCCTTCGCCGACGGCACGCATCCGAGCGGCGGCGGCGCGGTTTGTAAGGGCGCGGGTCATTGCCTGGTGCTGCAGCTCGACTGCAAGGGCACATACACGGATGCCACCGATTCCAACGGCACTGTCTACGGCAAATGCAGCCAGACCGCCCAGGTCAGCCCGAACAACAGGCTCAAGCTCGCGCGCTGATCCACCTCGACGAAAGTGGCGGCTGTCTACGGGATGGCCGCCACTTTCTTTTGCCTCAACGTGCCGATCTCGACGTCGCTCGCGACGTTTTCTGCTGTCGGCTGAGGAGCAGGCTGGCGACGAGGCCGACCACAACCAGCCCGACAGCGGCCGCTGTCGCCGGGTGCTCGCGGGCTGACTTTTCTATCACCCTGCTTTGCCTCCTGATCGCAGGCAGCGCCTCGCTGAAGCGCTCGGCAAGATCCGAATAATAGTCCGACGCTGTGTCACGCCCGTCCTCGTAGTAGGCGCTGCCCCGCCTGGACACGGCTTTCCTCAGCGCCGCCAGTTCCCTGGAGAGGGCCGCGACCTGCTTTTCAAGGTCGATGTCGGAGAGGGTCGAAAATGATACCATGATATGCTTCCTTCCTTTCCGGGAGGAACGCATGATTCCGGAAGCAGTTCCGGTTCTGCCGGCGATCGATCCGCTCTTAGCGCACCTGATCGAGCAGGCGCTTGCACTCCAGAAGGTCGAACAGTGCTTCCTGCAGCAAAGCGCGATTGTCGCGCGAGAGTTTCGACGTGCCCGGCTGCACCGGACCTTCGTCGTCGGTTTTGCCCAGGCCGAAAAAGCGCCGGCTGGGTTTCACCTTGGGCTCGCCGACCAGCATCTCATCATCGGCGCCGCGCGGCTGGGCCGCCGGCGTCAGCGGCACCGCATCGGCCTGCCGGCGTTGCGAGATCGCCTCGACGGCCGCCATGTCGCCATTGCCGATGGCGACCAGGAAGTGGTTGCCGTTCTCGCGCAGCAGCTTCTGCACGCCCTTGATCGTATAGCCCTGGTCGTAGAGCATATGGCGGATGCCCTTGATCAGTTCGACATCCTGCGGCCGGTAGTAGCGGCGGCCGCCGCCGCGTTTCATCGGCTTGATCTGGTTGAAACGCGTTTCCCAGAAACGCAGCACATGCTGCGGCAGGTCGAGATCTTCTGCGACCTCACTGATGGTGCGGAAAGCATCGGGGCTCTTGTCCATGGGCGAAATCCTCACGCTGGAGCATGATCCCGAAAGGTGGGAATCGGTTTTCGGGCAAGATCATGCTCAACAAAGAACCATTCCGATCCGGCTTGTTCTGCCGAATCGGGCCTTATTTCAGCGGTTTATGAAACAATATTCAAGCCCGGCGTCAAAGGGGGCGATCGTTTTCAACCGAGCTTTGAAGCGCAGGCGCTATTTGCTGCCCTTGGCCTTGCTGTTCTGATGGGCGCGCAGGATGCGGTTCTTCAGCACATTCGATGATTTGAAGGTCATCACGCGGCGCGGCAGGATTGGCACTTCCTCGCCGGTTTTGGGATTGCGCCCGATGCGCTCGTTCTTGGAGCGGACATGGAACGTCGCGAACGACGACAATTTCACCGTCTCGCCGCGAACGATCGCTTCGCAAATCTCATCCAGAACCGCTTCGACGAGTTCGGCCGATTCAGTACGCGACAAGCCGACCTTGCGATAAACGGCTTCAGCAAGATCGGCGCGCGTAAGTGTCTTTCCCCCCATGCGAACCGTCCCATCAGCTCAAAAATATAAATCGATACAAGCAAAGATAGAGCCTAAGTAATTGATCCGGCAAGGTCAAGGACCGAACCTGTCAGTTCGGCAAACTTACCAGCGAACCAAAACCGCGCCCCAGGTGAAGCCCCCGCCCATCGCCTCGATTAGCACCAGGTCACCCTTCTTGATGCGGCCGTCGGCGACGGCCACCGACAGAGCCAGCGGCACGGAAGCAGCCGAGGTGTTGCCGTGCAGATCGACCGTAACCACCACCTTTTTCTCTGCTATCCCGAGCTTTTTGGCGGAAGCGTCGATAATTCGTTTATTGGCCTGATGCGGCACGAACCAGTCGAGATCTTCAGCGGTGATGCCGGCCTGTGCGAACGTCGCCTCGATGACGTCGGTGATCATGCCGACCGCGTGCTTGAACACCTCGCGGCCCTCCATCCTGAGATGGCCCACCGTTCCGGTGGTCGACGGTCCACCGTCGACGAACAGTTTGTCCTTGTGGGCCCCGTCGGAGCGCAGGCTGGCCGCCAGAACGCCGTGGTCGGCAATGCTGCCCGCCCCCTCTCCTGCTTCCAGCACCATCGCGCCGGCGCCGTCGCCGAACAGGACGCAGGTCGAGCGGTCGCTCCAGTCGAGGATGCGCGAGAAGGTTTCCGAGCCGATCACCAGCACGCGTTTTGCCAGGCCGCCTCGGATATAGAGGTCGGCGGTCGTCACCGCGTAGACGAAGCCCGAGCATACCGCCTGCATGTCGAAGGCGAAGCCGTGATGCATGCCGAGCCGGTTCTGGATCTCGACAGCGGTCGCCGGAAAGGTGTTGTTGGGCGTCGAAGTTGCCAGCACGATGAGGTCGATATCGGCTGGCGTCAGGCCGGCATTGGCCAGCGCCGCGCGTGCCGCCGCCTCGCCCAGTGAAGCCGTCGTCTCGTCGTCGGCCGCGATATGGCGCTGGCGGATGCCGGTGCGCTGAGCGATCCATTCGTCTGACGTCTCAACCATGCCTTCGAAATCGGCATTCTTCATAATGCGGCGGGGCAGCGCGGCGCCTGTGCCGCGCACGACTGATCTGATCAAGGCTCTTTCCTATTCCTCTGCGTCGGCAACGACGTCGGATTTCCTAGATGTCTGGGCATGCGGATTGCGCGCATGGAACAGGTCAAGGTCGGCTTCGATGCGATCGAGCAGATTGTTGCGCACCATGTCGTAGCCAAGCTCGATCGCCGCCGCGAAGCCGTCCGAATCGGCCCCGCCATGGCTTTTCACCACGATGCCGTTCAGCCCCAGGAAAACACCGCCATTGGAGCGGCCGACATCCATCTTCTCGCGCAGGCGATCGAAGGCGCCCTTGGCGAACATATAGCCGATCCTAGCCATCAGCGTCCGGTTCATCGCGGCGCGCAGGTAACCGGCGATCTGTCGTACCGTTCCTTCCGCCGTCTTCAGCGCGATATTGCCGGCAAATCCTTCGGTGACGACCACGTCGACCGTGCCCTTGCCGATGTCGTCGCCCTCGACGAAGCCATGGTAGTTCATCGAGGCCATGTTGGCTTCGCGCAACATGCGGCCCGCCTCCTTGACCTCTTCCTGGCCCTTGATCTCCTCGACGCCGACATTGAGCAGGCCGACGCTCGGCCGTTCGATGCCGAAAACCGAGCGAGCCATGCCGGTGCCCAGAATGGCAAAATCAACCAGTTGATGCGCATCCGCGCCGATGGTGGCGCCGACGTCCAGCACCACGCTTTCGCCGCGCAATGTCGGCCAGAGCGCCGCGATCGCCGGGCGGTCGATGGTCGCCATGGTGCGAAGGCAGAACCTCGACATCGCCATCAGCGCGCCGGTGTTGCCGGCCGAGATGCAGGCGTCGGCGGTGCCTGCCTTGACTGCCTCGACGGCTTTCCACATCGACGACTTCCAGCGACCATGGCGCAGCGCCTGGCTCGGCTTGTCGTCCATCCTGACTGCTATCTCGCAATGGATGAACTCGCTCACTTCCGCCAGCTTGGGGAATTTTGCGAGCTCGGGGCGCACCGCCTCCTCGCGACCATAGATGACGAAACGGATGTCGGGACGCCGGGTCGCGACCGTCATGAGCGCCGGGATGACCACGCTTGGTCCGTGATCGCCGCCCATGGCATCGATGGAAATCCTGATCACGCGGTATTCATCTCACAGTTTGCTTGAGCGAGCGCCTGGCGCTGGCAACGGTTTGGGGCTCGCGAAGGTTCGGCGAAAATAGCGTTTTTGGGCTGCCGCACAACCGGCTTTCTCCGATTGGGTCGGCTTTTCAGGATTTTCCCAGCAGGGAACGCAGCTTTTGCTGGAATTCGCTTTCCTCAGTCCCGGCATCGCCGGCAGCCTCCATCGAAACGCCTTGCTTGCGCGGATAGGGATCGATCGCCAGTCCAAAGAACTGCTCGGCGAGCGCTCCGACATCAATCGTATTGCCGGAAAACGTCTCCGGGCTGTCCGGCCCTTCGGCATCGAGCAGTATCTCGCCGCCGCCCTCGAAACCCTGCCGCCCGAGCTTGGACTGCTCCGGCAGGAACAACCCGTCGACCGCCTCGTCGATATGCGCCGTGACCGGGTCGAGGGTGACGATGCAGGCCTGGGTGATGTCGGCCTCGACGCGGCCGCTAACCTTGACGCCGTTGCGCTTCCATGGCGTCACTAGGAGTTCGGCGCGGTAGTTCTCGACCGAGAGCAGCTCGTGCTCGCCCGCCAGCGCGGCGCGTTGCGCGGCGTCGGCCTCGATCACCACCGGCAGCCCCTTTTGCGGCAGCCGGGCGACATTGGCCAGGAAGGACACAGGGCTCTGGGAATCGGCGTGTTTCATCTTTTCCTTAGATAGTCTTGGGGACGGGGAATGCCACCGTGCCGGAAACAATCGATTCGGTCGGCTGTTCCGCGAGTCGCCTGGAGACATCGGCGACGTAGCCGGCCAGATCCGTTGCTTGCGGCCAGGCGCCGGCATCGGGCCTGACATTGCGGGCAAGGGCAATAGAAAGTGCGTCGTGGTCATTTCGCTCCAGCGCATCGTCATAAGCGGCGGTGCGGCCGTAGAACATCTTCGCCAGTTTCTTCATGCGCTTCGGCACACCGACGTCGCCGACGCCCAGTTCCCGCAGCGAATGCTCGACATCCATGAAGAACTCGTCGATCAGCACCTGCGCGACCTCCCCGGCAACGCCGCCCTCGCCGCGCAGCCGGTGCTGAAACAGGAACATGTGCAGCGACAGCATCTCGAAGCGGCCAAGCGGCGTGTCCGGTACATTCCAGTCGGAATAAAACACGGTTTGCCGCGCCGCTGCCACGATTTGTGCGTAAAGCGCCTCGGTGATAGCGCGGTTGGCGTGACGTTCGCGACCAAAAAGGCGCTGGAACATTGAGGGTGGTCTCCCGGGGACCGTTTGTTGAATTGGCCTTGTTGCATCGGCGAGCAAGCTGGTTTACCGGTTTTGCGGCCCAGCGCAAGTTGCGGCCAGCTAATGGAGTTGTAGTTGCGCGCGCTGAAAATCAAGTCGACTTTTCTGCCCAGGCCCGCTTTGTCAAGGTCCGCCGGCGCGATCTCGCTGCTGGTGGTCGCTTCGGCGCTTTCCGCCTGCAACTCGTCGAAGATGATCGGTGATCTCAATCCGAGCGAGACGCTGACGCAGGGCTACGTCATCGACCAGCAGGCGATCGACCTGGTGCCGGTCGGCTCAAGCCGCGAACAGGTGCTTCTGGCGCTCGGCACGCCATCGACGAAGGCGACTTTCGACAACGAGGCCTTCTACTACATCTCACAGACGCGCAAGCGTTACGTCGCCTTCGACAAGCCGAGGCTGGTCGACCAGAAGGTGCTGGCCGTCTATTTCGGCGAGGACGGGCGCGTTACCCAGATCGCCAATTACGGCTTGAAGGACGGCAAGGTGTTCGACTTCATCTCGCGGACCACGCCGACCGGCGGCAAGGATCAGAACTTCCTCAGCCAGATCATCAACGGCGCCAGCAAGCTGGCGCCCGGCCTACCCGGCGGTAGCGGCGGCATGCCCGGCGGCTGATTCCTTTCGGCCTTTCTTCCTCTCTTTTGCTTCCTTGGAAGCAGCAACATCTCAGGCGACAGAAAACCCGCGGGAGCGATCCTGCGGGTTTTCGTTTTGAGGCAGCAGCCATTGTCGCAGGCCACGCGAAACATTCAAAAATGAAAAACCCGCGGGATCGGTCTGGATTTCGGCCCTGGGGCTAGAGCGGTTCATCGTTTCACGGAAACGCCGAACCGCTCTATCTCTTTGTTTTTGCGCAATTCCGGACGGAAAACCGCTTCACACTTTTCCTGGAATTGCTC
>NZ_RZTI01000210.1:0-6284 GCF_003997275.1 Mesorhizobium sp. M6A.T.Ce.TU.002.03.1.1 | reverse complement strand
CGTAGACACCGATCGAGCCGAGCAGGATCAAGATGCCGACCAGTGGCGCGTCCTTCAGCCACGGCGCCGTGACGCAGCCGACGAAACCGACGAAGGTGCCGATCGACAGGTCGAGCTCGTTGCCGGCGATGACGAACATCTGCGCGATCGTCGCCAGGGCGATCGGGATCGCCAAATTGAGCATCAGGCTGAAGCCGAAATAGCTGATGGCGCGCGGGTTGAGCCACGCGATCGCCAGCAGCACAAGCACCAGCGATAAAGCCGGCAGCAGGCTGCGCAACAGGCGCGCCCGCGCTAGCCTGTCACGCTCGGCGGAACCTTTGAGGCCGGTCTCGACAGGTGCTGCCGTCATCTCAGGCCGCGTCGCCGAACGAGGACTGGATGATCTTTTCCTCCGTCAGCTCGTCGCGCCCAAGATTGGCGACGATCCGGCCGTTCTTGAAGACGTAGATATGGTGGCAATTGTCGAGCTCTTCGGTTTCCGTGGTGTACCAGAGGAAGGTGCGGCCGCGGCCAGCTTCTTCGCGCACGAGGTCGTAGACCTCGAGCTTGGTGCCGATATCGACCCCCCGCATCGGGTCGTCCATCAGCACGATCTTCGCGTCGGAGCCGAGCGCCCGGGCAAACAAGGCCTTCTGCTGGTTGCCGCCGGACAGCGAGAAGATGTTGTTGTTCATGTCCGGAGTGCGGATGCCGATTTTCCCTCGCCAGAAGTCGGCGAGCTCGGCTTCGCGCTGCGGCGAGATCAGCAGGCCGTTGCGCAATCGCTTCAGCGAGCGGATGCCGATGTTTTGCGCAATCGACCATTGCGGGAAAATCCCGTCCGACTGCCGGTCACCGGCCACTAGCGCTACCGGCGCGGTGACCTCTATGCCGGTTTTAGAGCGCGCCGCAGCGGCGAAGATCGCCAGCAGCAGGTCGGTTTGCCCATGGCCGGCCAGCCCGGCAAGGCCGATGATCTCGCCCGCATGCGCGACAAGCTCGTTGCCGTCCTGCTGCCGCGCTGGGCGGGCCCGGACCCGCAACGGGCCGGTCTCCGGCTTTTGGGTCGCAATTTCGGCCGCGATCTTCTCACGCGCTTCCGCCCCACCCATGGTCGTCACCAGCCTGTCGCGATCGAAAGCCGTTGCCGCATCTGACGCAACGACCTTGCCGTCGCGCATCACCACGATGCGGTCGGCATTCCCGAGCACCTCGCCAAGGACATGCGAGATCAGGATGCAGCTCTTGCCTTCGGCGACAAAGCGCCGGACGAATGCCAGCAGCTGGCCGGCCGTATGCGCGTCGAGCGACGATGTCGGCTCGTCGAGGATGACCAGTTCGAGCGGATCCTGCGTCACAGTGAAGGCACGCGCCACCTCGACCATCTGCCGCCTGCCGATGGAGAGGTCGCCGGCGATATCGGAGGCGGAGATGCTGTGGTCCGGGAAGATCTCGTCGAGCTTGGCCGTGATGAGATCGGCAGCCTTGCGTCGCCAGCCGAGGCCGCGCAATGCCGGGTGGTTGATACGCGTGTTCTCGGCAACGCTGAGGTTCGGGCAGAGCGAGAGTTCCTGGAACACGCAGCGTATGCCGAGCTGTTGGGCGCGCGGCACCGAATAATTGTTCTCGATGCCGCCACGCACTGCGATCTGGCCGCTGTCGGGCACTAGCGTGCCCGCCACCATATGCATGAGCGTCGACTTGCCCGCACCATTGTGGCCGACGAGACCAACGCATTCACCGGCACCGACGTGGAAATCGACGCCGGCGAGGGCACGGACGGCGCCAAAATGTTTTTCGGCGCCGTCCAGCCGGATGATGTCTGCGCCGGCCTCGGGCATCCCTAGCGATATCCGGTCGGCAACGCGTGCGGCATTGGATGTGCCATGCTCACTTGATGTTGGCTTTGATCGCCGCGATGGCGTCTTCCTGTGTGTATTCGTGGCTGGCGACACCACCCTTGGGGATTTTCGGCAGCGCGGCCTCGAAATCATCTTGGGTGAACGCGAGGTATGGCACCAAAAGATCATGCGGGATGTCGGTGCGGCCGTCGAGCACCTGCTGCGCTACCCAGAAGGCCAGCGACGATACGCCCGGCGCGATGGAGGCCGACCAGGTCTGGTAGCCGTCCTTGTCCTTTTGTTCCTTCCACCATTGCAGCTCGTCCTGACGATTGCCCATGATGATGGTCGGGCGCGGCTTGCCGGCGGCGGCGAAGGCTTGTGCCGCGCCATAGCCGTCGCCGCCCTGATCGACGACGCCGACGATTTCCGGCAGCGACGGCAGGATCGTCGCGACCGCCTTCTGTGCTGTGGTCTGATCCCAGTCGCCGGTCACCGAACCGACGATCTTGAACTCGGGATGAGCGGCGATGCCTTCCAGAATTCCGGCATGGATGGCGTCATCGATCGACGTGCCGGCAAGGCCGCGGATTTCCAGCAGATTGCCGCCCTTGGGCTGGAACTTGGCCATCTGCTCGACTTCCTGCTTGCCCATGTCCTTGAAGTCGACGACCACGCGGTAGGCGCAAGGCTCGGTGACAATGCCGTCGAAGGAGACGACGACAATGCCGGCATCGCAGGCCTGCTTGACGGCGCCGTTGAGCGCATCCGGCGAGGCGGCGTTGATGACGATCGCGTCATAGCCTTGCAGGATCAGGTTCTGGACTTGGGCCGCCTGGGTCGGCACCTCCTTGTCGGCCGTCGTGAAGATGTCCGCGGCTGCCACCACCCCGTCCGCGACCGCCTTCTTGGTCACGATGGCATAGCTGTCGAGCATCGCCTGGCGCCACGAATTGCCGGCATAATTGTTGGAGAAGGCGATCTTCTTGTCGCTGGTATCGGCCAGTGCGGTGCCTGACGCGAGCATCGCCGCGAATGCCCCCAAAATGAGCATTTTCTTCATGTCATACTCCTCCCTGAGTTGCTGATCTTTTGTTGACTGCTGATGGTTGTTAAATTCGCGTCCCTGTTTTTTATCTATTGTCAGACAAATGCAGATGGCTCGCAAGCTGTCAACTGCAATCCGCGCAGAGTTGGCGATCAACTTGCGGTGCATGATTGAAAAGCCTTTGGTTCATGGGCTAGGGAAGGGTCTGGAGGCCCAAATCGAATGGCAGTGACGCCGACTGATGCGCCGGGCGCACCCGGAATTGCGGCGCGCTGGACCTCGAGCGCCAAGAGCGGTGTCGGCACCGCGCTTTCACTGGCTAGCCGCGTCTGGTTCACGATCAGCCACGGCATCCTCAACGAGATCTACTATCCCCACCTGGACAGCGCCTGCACGCGCGACATGGGGTTGGTCGTCACGGGACCGGGCGGCTATTTCTCGGAAGAGAAGCGCGATGCCGAACACAGCATCGAGCCGTTCGAGGACGGCGTGCCCGCCTACAGGTTGGTCAACACCGCGGCTGATGGCACCTACCGGATCGAAAAGCGGATCATTACGGATCCGGAACGTCCCGTTTTGCTGCAGGAAATCAGCTTCACGCTGCTGAGAGGCACGGTTGCCGATCACCGCGTCTACGCGCTGCTGGCGCCGCATCTGGTCAACGCCGGCATGGGCAATACCGCCTGGGTCGACGACTACGAGGGAAAGCCTGTCCTGTTTGCATCGGGGCGTGGTGTTTACTTGGCGCTCGCCTCGTCGCTGCCTTGGGGAGCCTGCTCGGCCGGCTATGTCGGCGCCTCCGACGGGTGGCAGCAACTCCATTGTGACGGCCGGTTCGATCCGGCTTATCAAAGGGCAGAGAACGGCAATGTAGCGCTGACAGGGGAGATTGGCTTTTCGGCCGAGAACCCAAAAGTCTTGCTGGCGCTGGGTTTTGGGGCAACACCGCAAGAGGCGGCGGGGGTTGCTTCCGCCAGCTTGAAGCAAGGCTTCGATGCCGCTGCCGAGGTCTATGTCGAAAAATGGCGCAAATGGCAGAAAGGGTTGCTTCCGCTCGACCGGCATGCAGTATCCGGGATCAACACCTATCGCGTCAGCACGGCTGTTTTGGCAGCGCACCGGTCGTCCGCGAAATCCGGCGCAGCCGTCGCCAGCCTGTCGATCCCATGGGGCTTCAGCATGGGCGACGACGATCTCGGCGGCTATCACCTGGTCTGGCCGCGCGACCTGGTCGAAACCGCGGGCGGCTTCCTGGCCGCCGGCGATCCGGCGCAAGCGCTTGAGATTCTCGCCTATCTCCGTTCCATCCAGCAGCCTGACGGCCATTGGCCGCAGAATGCCTGGCTCGACGGGTCAGCCTATTGGCCCGGCATTCAGATGGACGAATGCGCCTTTCCGCTGCTGCTCGCCGACGCGCTGCGCCGGGCCGGGCACCTGCCGCACGCCAAGCTGCTCGCCTTCATGCCGATGATCGAGCGCGCCGCTTCCTATGTCGTGCGCAATGGTCCGGTCACCGGCGAGGACCGCTGGGAGGAGGACGCCGGCTACAGCCCGTTCACGCTTGCCGTCGAGATCGCAGCGCTGCTTGCGGCGGCCGACATGTTCGGTGTTTGCGGCAAAGCAGAGCCGGCAAATTATCTGCGTGAAACCGCCGATGTCTGGAACGACCAGATCGAGCGCTGGACCTATGTCACTGGCACTCCACTGTGCGAAGAGGTTGGCGTCGCAGGCTACTACGTCCGTATTGCGCCGCCCGACACCGCCGGCGCGGCGTCGCCGAAACACGGTTATGTCCCGATCAAGAACCGACCGCCCGCCGATACGGACCGGCCGGCCGAGGCGATCGTCAGCCCGGATGCGCTGGCGCTCGTCCGCTTCGGCCTCAGGGCCGCCGACGATCCGCGCGTCGTCGACACGGTCAAGGTCATCGATGCGCGGCTGCGCTGCGACCTGCCGCAGGGGCCTGTCTGGTATCGCTATAGCGGCGACGGCTATGGCGAACACGCCGACGGCGCGCCCTTCGACGGGACCGGGCAGGGTCGCGCTTGGCCGCTGCTCACCGGCGAGCGCGCGCATTACGAGCTGGCGGCGGGGCGCAAGGACAGAGCGGCGAGCCTGCTGAAGACGTTCGAGGCCTCGGCCGGGTCTGGCGGCCTGCTGCCCGAGCAGGTCTGGGACGGTCCCGACATGCCGGAAAGGGAATTGTGGCGCGGCCGACCATCGGGCAGCGCCATGCCGCTGGTCTGGGCGCATTCGGAGCACATCAAGCTGCTGCGTTCGCTGAGCGACGGCGCCGTCTTCGACATGCCGCCGCAAGGCGTGAAGCGCTACATCGAGGACAGGACCGTGTCGCCGCGCCGGACATGGCGCTTCAACCACAAGGTCCGCATCCTGCCCGCCGGCAAGATGCTGCGCGTCGAGCTGCTGGCCCGAGCGGTGGTGCATTGGAGCAGCGACAATTGGGCGACCGCCCATGACGCCGAGACGACCGAGAATGCCTTCGGCATCCATCTCACGGATCTGCCGGTTGCCGATGTTTCGCCGGGCAATACGATCGTCTTTACTTTTTTCTGGTCCGATGCCGGCCGTTGGGAGAATGTCGACTTTTCTATCGGTATCGACAAGCTGGATTAGAGCATGATCCCGAAAAGTGGAACCCGGTTTTCGGAAAAGATCATGCTCCAACAATAGAGCCAATAGGTTTTCTATCCCTCAAGAATCAGGACGAGAAACATGCAGATCGGAATGATGGGACTGGGCAGGATGGGCGCCAATATGGTGCGGCGCCTGCTGCGCGATGGTCACGAATGCGTGGTCTACGACATCAACCCGGCCAGCGTCGCAGCCCTTGTGACGGCAGGCGCGATCGGAGCGGCGTCGATGGAGGAGTTCGTCGGCAAGCTGACCAAGCCGCGCAGCGCCTGGCTGATGCTGCCGGCGGCGATCACCGGCCGAATCGTCGATCAGGTGGCCGCATTGATGGAGCCGGGCGACATCATCATCGATGGCGGCAATTCCTATTATCACGAGGCTGTCGACCATGCAGCGCGTCTGGCCTTGAAAGGCCTGAGCTATGTCGATGTCGGCACCAGCGGCGGCGTCTGGGGCCTCGAGCGCGGCTATTGCCTAATGATCGGCGGCCCCGACAGCGCGGTCCAGCATCTCGACCCGGTCTTCGCGACCCTGGCGCCGGGCACCGATGCCGGGGCACTTGCTCCGGGAAAGGATGCCGGAACGGCCCCGTTCGGTTATCTCCACTGCGGACCAAGCGGCGCCGGCCACTTCGTCAAGATGGTCCACAACGGCATCGAATACGGCGTCATGGCCGCCTATGCCGAGGGCATGAACATTTTGAAGTCGGCCAATGCGGGCAAGCGGCAGCGGACGGCCGATGCTGAAACCAGTCCATTGGA